>JAJSAL010000178.1 GCA_024274705.1 Spirochaetota bacterium | reverse complement strand
GATGGTCTTAAGGTAATCTCCCGAATCATACTAGAGGATTCCCTCCCCGTTCTGAGGTATGATCAGGAAATCCGCTTTTCCTCTTGTTACCCTTGAATGATAGGCAATGTGCTTTACCAGATCGATCATGCTGGATGCTGCAAGATTCGCTGTTATGCTAAACCCTTCCTGGTTTTCCGAATCCGCCCAGTATTCATACCCATCGATGAGGTCCAGATACACTCCGTCGAATCCGGCGTCTATAATCTTGTCCAGGTAAGCCAGTATCGTAATCTGTCAGCTTTCCGACCAGTACTGCACTTTATAGTTGCCCTTCCAATCCGGATTTGTTCTACCCAGCCAGCATGGAGCATCATCCCCGGGCTGGTTCCCCAGTACAGCTACCCAGGCAGGATCGAAATAAAACCGGTAGTCCTCAGCTTCTCCTATACTTAAATAAGCGATGATGTCCCGGGGCGTTCCCTGGGTGCGCATAAAATCCGTTTCTCCGCTGGTATATTTCTGATCTTCCGTGCCGTCTCTCGAATAATCGATAACAATGATGTCATAATCCGCAACGGCAATCTGATCGGGATCCGCAGTCTGAAGTTGATAGAGCCACGCTGAACCTTGCGGCGTTGAAGTTGAGAACGTATTTTCAGCCGGTGAGGCAATATCAGTACATTCCCTGGATTTAAAGAAAGAACCGACTGTACAACCGGTGAGAAACAGCACTACCAGTAATACTCCGGTGGAAAAACCCGGCCTCATCGTTTTTACGCTGTGTAAAGGGCATGGGTCCCTCCTCCGGGAGGGGCGTGTTTCCGGAAACCGGTATATCCTGCGTCCTGTAGTCATCGGGCAGTCTCTTCCTCACTATAACATGCTGAACCGGAGGTAAGTATAGAGGAGAAATGAAAAACAGGCGGATGTAAAATCAGGATTACCATGGCTCTCCTGCAGGTCCCACACGGCTACAGTGCCGCCGGAAGAAATATTACGGTGATTTTTTTAAACAAGGTGCTGTTCTGTTCCGGTGAGAGGTGGTGGATCAGGTTGCCCCCAGGAAGACAACATCATACATTCTTTCAAGCTTCGTTTTTTTTATATCTCCTTCTATAAAACAAGATAAAAAGGGCAGCAGAATAGAATTCATGAGATCCGCCTGCATCGAGGCATCCCACGCTGATGAATCATTTTACATTCTTTTGTCTGCAGTACTATAAACAATCCTGCAATGTCTATCCCCGATGTTTATTGCTGAATAAGATGTTGGAGGCAACAGTACCGGTTGCCGTTAGCAAACGTGATGTCAGTACGGCATCGGTATCGCTTCTATTTCCAAACTATATTTTCCGCCACTGAACCGCCGGTCTTATGTACTCCCGGTAAAACTCACTCTTACCATTTTTTGTCCATATCCTTTTATTGAAGAATTTATTTCATAGAATTGGATACTTTTGCAGTGAAAATCAAATATTAAAGAAATTCCTATTGCTGTTGGATGATGAGGTTTGGTAACGGGATCTATTGAGCCGCCTTTTGCTTCATTAGATGCTGCTAAGAAATCTGGTGTTACCTTGACAAATTTTATAACATCGATTTTTGTCAAATTGCATACAATATCAGTGTAGATAGAAGGAATACTTTTCAGTTTCTTTGAAATAATGATAGCTTTGTCATTGCCAAAGTTTTCATTTCAGTATTTTGATGTACATGCAAAGGCAAATAGACAAAAAAAGATCTTCCGGAATATAAGATCTTATAATTTCTTGTATTATAAAGAAATGCTTACCCCGGAAACGATTCGAACGTTCGACCTACTGCTTAGGAGGCAGTCGCTCTATCCAGCTGAGCTACCGGGGCCTTATCTAAAAACAGTGAGTTATCCTATACAGGGTGTATTGGACTGTCAATGCTCGGCAGCGGAATGGCCGGGATAGATAAGAGGGATCATTCCTCTTCAAATAATCGAAACGTAAACATTTCACTCATCAGTTTGAAGTGTCTATCCGCGGAAAAAAGAAGGAGATTGTTGTCAAGAACATTTTGCAGAATGATCAGGTCGGGTATGCCTACTTTGTGTATTCCTTTAATTAAATTGGCAGTTTGAAAATGTACGAGCACACTCCAGTCTATCCGGATATCGATTTTTCGTATTGCCAGGAGCGCTTCAATTATTTCCTGATGTTCCTTATAATAGAGAAACGGCAGCAATTCCGACAGAATTAAATCGTTGATACAGATTTGGTTGTCTGCAATTAACTTGTCCAGAATCTTATATTTATGTTTGTCACTGAAGTAATCGATCCAGACTGAAGAATCTACGAGTATGGAGCTCATCTTTTTCTTACAATATCCAGATCGATATCCAGGTTTAGCTTTCCATGATAATGTATCAGTTTGTTTCTTTTATTCTGGTCGATTATATTCGATAATGCCAATTTGATTAACTCGGTTTTTGTCCGGGCGTGGGTAATACTCATCGCTTCATCAATGAGGTCCTTTGGAATATCGAGGGTTGTCCTCATCTTAATGTAGGGATATGCGAAATATTATGCATTGTCAAGTATTATTTTATGCATATTTAAGCGATAGAATATCTGTTTCTCTCCAACAAGTGGATTGATTATATGTAATCATATTTTACAAACATAGTTAAGGCCAATGTCAGGGGGGATTTCATCCAGTGACCGAAGCGAACGTTGTTTCATTTTTGCTCAAAGTAATTTAAAATTTCTGTGTTAAACAGGTGTAATTGACTTACTTAAGAATGTGGAGTACATTAGTTGTGTATAAATCTAGTGTGATTAGGAGCAGTATATGGTACGTACGCAGATTTTATTAAATGAAGATCAATGCAAAGCATTAAAGAAAATTGCTATGCAGGAAGAACGAAGCCTTTCAGATCTTTTACGTGAATTCGTAAATGAGCAATTACTTCTCCGAGAAGAGCGTAGGATGTCAAAGGCTGCAGAATTGCTCAAGGAGAATTATCTGAATGATACCGAACTTACCGCCTTTGCCGAATTAGATGGCGAGGAATTTTATGAAAAGAGGTGATATCTGGTTTATCAATCTTGATCCAACTGTTGGTGCGGAAATTAAGAAAAAGAGACCTGCGATTATTGTCAGTGTCGACACGATCGGAATTTTACCACTGAAAGTTATCGTACCTGTTACCGTGTGGAAACCGGTTTATCAAGAAGTCCCTTGGATGGTCCAACTGGAACCTGACTCGGAGAACAATCTTGAAAAGCTTTCAAGTGCCGACACATTTCAAGTGAGGTCAGTGTCCCAACGCAGATTTGTTGCTCTTCTTGGCAAAACAAATCCCCTTACATTGCGAGAGATTGAGAACGCCTTATCAAAGGTGCTGGGCATACAAGGGTAGACGGGTGAAAGTTTTCAGGAACGGCTGCTTCGGTTATTATTGTTTTGCCCTACTGTATGATACCATCACCGCTCCTGCTTTTTTTGGCAGTACTGAAACAAACTGAAGTTCCCCCAGTTCTCCACTGTACTTGTGCTGCTGTTCAGGAATGGTTGATTTCAATTTATCAGCAAGAGCAGTCGCTTCTTATAGACACTTTCAAGATGCCGTATAATCACAATACGCCAGCATCCGTTCTCCGAAGGGAGTGTGAAAAAATGAGTCAATTCCAACGATCCGGCTGCTCAGCCATGAAAAGGTGAGTTCTTCGGGGTTAATTTCAATTTCCGGTGTCATTTTACCAGTCTCGAAATCATTTTGAATGTATCGTTTCCTGCGTACCGCAGAAGTTCAAACAGGATGGACTCGTAAGTCGTCAGCACAACACCTTCCTGCTCCATCCTTTTAAGGGCAATTTGCTTTGAAAACGGTTTTCGTGAAGAAACGCAGTCCGCTACAACAATCGGAGAATAACCAGCTTCCAGTAAATCCAGGGCTGTCTGCAGTACGCATACGTGAGTTTCTTCTCCGGCAAGAATGATATGTTTCTTTCTTGTTAGCGATACCGCTTCCATAAACTCCGGTACATCACAGCAGGAAAAAGCGATCTTCTCAATCCGCCCGGGTGATACCAGCACTTCCCCGATCCCGGATATCGTATTACCCAGACCTTTTGTGTATTGTTCCGTGACAATGATGGGCACCTCCAGCCCCTGGATCAGAATTCGGGTGTTTCTCTCGATTATTTCGTGTTCGTGGATATGGGGATGCAGTTTTTCCTGAATGTCGATGATCACTGCAACAGTGGACTTTTTCAATATTCGCATAGTTTCTCCTGAAGTGATCGTTCTCAATCTGTCAATTTCTTCTGTTGACAATTTCCAGTATTTTCATGATTTCCACCTGATACTTATCTACCAGCCCCAGTTCACTGTGTGCGGTGTAAAGATCGATGCCCTCTTCGACTCTGGACATTACGCCCTCTAATTCCCTGTTTGAGAGAAAAACAGTTAACCGTTAACTAAACCCCACCTTCTGCTGAGGGCGTGGATGGTTCATAATCCTGTCTCTAAGGAGGCGAAGGAATGAATCAGAAAAAGACACGGGAAGAATGAGTTGAGGTGATCAGGGACGTTACAAAAAGTGGATTAAGCCGGAGTGAATTCTGCAGAAAGATGGATGTTAAACCCAGTACATTTGATTAGTGGAAGAAGCATCTGAGGGTGGACAAGAAGGAACATAGACTCGTGAAGACCGAACAGCGAACAAGGTCAGCGCAGGACAATCACTACAGCATGCGGAGCGTACCGGTTGATGAAGTACGGGCGGTACTCAGGATGTGTAAGGAACTATCATGATTGTAGATATAAGCACCATGGCTATTTATATACGACCTGCGAAGGGTCTGGTGATGAGGAGTGTTTCCTGCCCGCTTTCATGACCTACTAATAAGCCCACCTGTCTACAAAGATAACCAAAGCATACCGAGGAAGTTGCCGAAAAAAAAAGAGAGGCACCTCGCTTCAAAGGATCCTCTCTTTTATTATGCTCGAAACCTATCAGGCTTCAACATATACTACGACACATTTTATCTCTTTCTTGAGGGTTTATTACGAGAAAAATGAATGTTCGCTTTGTTCCAAGGTACACCGGTTGTACATCCACGGGTATGTTGGACGGCTCGTTCGAGACAGCAGCACGTATGATAATGTCGAGATTGTTATCTGCGTCATCATGTGCCGCAATGCCAAGAGCGACGGGAGACAGTATACCAAGCGAATGCTTCCACCCTTCGTGATTCCTGAATGCAACATAAGCCTCGAGAATGACCTGCGTATGCTTACGGTCATGCCAAATGGACCGATCGATTACGATTTCGCGAGCGAGTTACT
>JAJSAL010000177.1 GCA_024274705.1 Spirochaetota bacterium | reverse complement strand
TTCGTAATCCTGGTTGAAAATGTATACAACAGCCTGCTGTTTCTGTTCATGCAGCGCAGTTTCTTCCTGTTCACCAGTTTCCAAAGGCTTAGTGTGGTAAGACCGTAGAGCCGTATACCTGCAACGGTGAACCCTCCTTTTATCAACCATTTAAGTGTTCGTAATAGTGAATAGAATTTCCGCATAGATTCCAACATACCCTTTTGCAGTTGATACGGAGTCATATTCTTTGGCTTTAACACCGTATTGAATGCATCGTACTCGCTCCAGTCCGTGGAAAGAATACGTTTTTCGCTGCAGAATTGATCATATTGCCTTGTTCCGGGAAACGGAGTAAGAATCAGAAATTGAACCGACTCCAGCGATGTTGTTGCAGCAAAACGTATTGTCGCTTTAAAGGTATCCAGAGTATCCGCATCGGAACCGAACACAAACATGCCGTGAATACGAATTTTTCTTTTATGGATTTCTTCTATGCTGCGTTTTATATCATGTACCGTTTGTTTTTTATTATACAAGGCTAAGGTTTCAGGATTAATAGATTCAAATCCAATGTAAAGGGTTTTGAATCCTGCAACCTGCATCAAATCCAGTAGTTCCGGATCATCTGCAATATCCGCCCTGACTTGGGCAGAAAATGTTTTTATATTGTGTGTCAGTCCGCGCCCGGATATTATCCGGTGTAGTAATTCTTTCGTTCTATTGCGGTTCGCCGTAAAATGATCATCGTAGAAGAATACACTTTTCGTGTTCATAGCGGCCAGATCTTTCATGACATTGTCGACACTTCGCATTCGGTATTTTCGGCCAAGCATTGCCGTTACCGAGCAGAAGCTGCAGTCGTAAGGACACCCCCGGGATGTCATAACGGCCCCGATTCTGGGCCTGTAATGCTCCACAAGTGTCCAGTCAGGAACCGGAAGAAGATTCATATCGGTTCTCTGTTTATAAACCGGATTTTCGACTATTTTTCCATGTACCTCTCGGCAAAGTCCTCTAATTTCTGCAAGATCCCCTGTGCCGTTTAATGCATCAAGAAACGGTACAAAGCTTTTGTCCGCTTCGCCACGGATCACATAATCGCTGAAATTAAGGCATTCTTCCGGACAAAATGTAGCGTGCACACCTCCAAACACTATTGGCGTGGAAACATCCTTCTCGGAATCCAGGGATTGAACTTGTCTCGCCAAACGAAATCCTTCAGGAGCTGTAGCCGTAAGCACGGAAAATCCGGCAAGATCAGCCCACAGGATATGTTCACGTCGAAGTTCGGTGATTTCCTGGTAAATGATACGCACGTTATACCCTGCCTGTTCGGCAAGTGTTCCGAGGATAACCAGACCGATTCTCGGCAGTTTATACATTGAATAAATGTTGAAATCCGGTGATTTAGGTTCAATTAACAAAATATTTTTTATCATATGCTTTTCCTGCAGGATAGGGTATCAAAAGGTGCCGTTATTCCTGTGCCTCAATACATGTAGACCGATCACAAGCGGTTGAGGTTGCGCTTTCGAGACACATGAACGGCAGGAACTTGTTCCAACGTTTCCGGAGCAAATTGACGATAACCTGGATCATTTCACCGGCTCCGGGAGCTACAATATGGGCGCCTGGAATCCGGGCTTCCGGTTCCTGGTACACCGCGATTCCGTTTGAAGATATGTGTAATATAGACCCTGTACCGTGGACCAGGGGCAACCTTTTATTCGTTCGGGTTCGGTCTGCCTTTTTGTCTTATTCCCAAAAAACATGTCTTGCTTTTCCATATGGAACACGAATGACAGATTGATATGCTTCTATATGCGACCTTGCGACATGCTTCCAGCTTACATCCCGGTTTACATAATCAGTAATATTTTTTTCTAACTGCTTTCTGAAATCATCATCCGAAAGGATTTTAATAATTGTTTCTGCCATTTTATCATCATCTTTTGCCAGCAAACCTCCATTACTACGATCTATCAAGGCCCTGAAAGGCATCAGATCTGAGGTTACAACAGGTTTACGATGGGCAAAGCTCTGAGCAAGGATGCCGCTTTGTCCACTTTTCTCATATGGAAGACAAACTAAATCCGCTGCAGAGAGAATAGTATCAAAGGTATGCTGAGGGAACTGCCCGCGTAAGACTAATATTTGGTCTGTTACCGGAGACTGATTGATCATTTCAAAAAACTCTCTCTGATAATCCATAAATTCAAGACCCCGGGATTTCCCCGCAATCAAAAGAAGAGCATTGGGGATTTTCGCAACAACTTGTGGAAATATCCTTACGATTCTATGAAATCCCTTTGTCGGTCTGAAATATCCGCACAGAAGAATTACTTTTTTTTCCTCTATTTTCAATTTTCTCTTCCCGTGCTCACTCATAATACTGTTACGAACACCATGAGGAATTACGCGGATTTTTTTATCATGGTTCGAACCAAATATTTTTAATAGTATTTCCTTTTGATAATTTTCATGAACAATTATGAGACTGCTTTCGTTTAATATAAGCGCCACTAAAATTTTTTTATTGTCCTCTAAATCGGGATAGACGGTATGGAGCGTGGTTGCAACCGGTAACCCAACCATTCTATAACGGACAATCAAATCAATAATCTGTACACCGTTTTGGGATCCATACAGGCCAAACTCATGCTGGATATGAATAATATCGGGAGTCATCCTCGTGCTTAGATTATAAATCCGGGTCGCAATGGAGGCACTCCCCGGTTCATATACAGGAAAGACATCCCTTCCCTGGGCTCCCGCTTGGCTGATTACAAAAGTCTCATTATGAAGACCGTGTACAGCTTCATTCAGATAACCTGTATAGGTAGCGATCCCGCATTCAATCGGCGGATATGTGGAAACATAACAAATACGCATATTCTTTTACTTACCTCTCTTTTAGAAACTATTGATCAATTCAGTGATGCTCGTTTCAATTAAACAGGCTGTTTCATCACAGGCTCCATAATAGAGAAGTATATTCCCATCCTCCGTTACTACAAGGCCATTGGAGAAAATAACATTGGGAAAAAAACCATCCTTCTCATAATTCATTTCAGGATAGACCAAAGGCGCTTCCCCCCTTTTTATAACCTTACATGGGTCACTTAAGTCTAATAAAAGAAGAAACAAAGAGTACTTATCCCCCTTTCCCTTGCCATGATAAATTTCCAGCCACCCTTCGGGTGTTTTGATAGGGTGGGGGCCGCCTCCAATTTTAAAACATTCCCATTTTGTATTACGGGGTCGAAGCAAGCATTGATTGTTTCCCCAATGTAAGAGGTCTGTAGATTCTGCATACCAGATAGAAGGATTACCAAATCCCTGATTATGCGGACGATGGAGCGCACAATACTTGCCTTTTACCTTTTCCGGAAAAATAGAAATATCTTTATTAGGAGGAGCAAAAATAAGCCCTTTTCTTTCTATTGTAATAAAATCCTTTGTTACAGCCAATGCGGTTGCCCACCCGTCCGGGGACACGGCTGTATATGTCAGATAATAGGTATCTTCTATCTTCGTTACTCTTGCATCCTCAACGCCAAAGCATTCGCTGGGAACACACGGATAAATAAATGGTTTTTCTTCAACTGCAAAATGGACTCCATCTCTACTTCTGGCAAGGCGGATATGGCTGAGGGTGTAAAGATAATCTTGCCCTTTATACACCACGCCCCGGCTATCTTTCAATGTAACATTCGGATCATTTAATGATTTTTCCAGTATTTCCGGGGTTCCAATACCGTTTTTAAAGGTGTAATAAGGGACGGAGGTATATCCATCTTTTGGTATACAATCCTCTGCAACCCGCAGGAGCAGTACAATTTCGCCGTTATGCTCAACCGCACCTGGATTAAATGCACCTTTTACACGGTAACCTTGTCTGGAAGGCTGTACCATCTCCGGCTTTATTAAAGGATTAAGGGTATGTCTATTCACTTTCTAAAGTCCTTTCTATAAGGTGTGATAATTTGCCCGTAGCTACACAAATGCAGGTATCTGCTGCTCCATAATAGATCTTTATATCATCGTTTTGTTCCACTATGGCCCCGCAGGCAAAAACAACATTATTAACGTCTCCAATCCTTTCGTAAGTCTCCCGGGGAGAGAGAATTGGTTCATCACATCGAGCAATTACCCGTGAAGGGTTTTCTAAATCGAACAGTACACTGCCTATTTTGTAAATGGGTCCTGAACGGGTCATTTTCATACCATGATAGATTTCCAGCCAACCTGCCTCTGTTTTTATAGGAGGAGCGGATGCACCGATGCGATAAGAATCCCAGTACCCTGCATGGGGAGTCATTACCAGCCTGTGATCTCCCCAATGGATCATATCTTCAGAAAAAGAGATCCAGATTGACCCAATGTCATTTCCGATAGGCCGGTCCAGCCGTGTATAACGGCCATTAATTTTTTCAGGAAAAAGTACTCCGTCTTTATTGCCAGGTTCAGAAACAAGAGCAATTCTCTCGTAATGAACAAAATCCGTTGTTTCAGCTAATTCAATACGTGGCCCCCAATGTGAAACAGCGGTAAACAATACATAATAACGACCTTCTATCTCAGTTAGCCGTGGGTCTTCAATACCTCTTGTTTCATACTTGGAGAAGGGGCCTTCCTTTGCCGGCAGCATGACAGGTTCCGGGTCAACGGTAAAATGAAATCCATCTTGACCCCTTGCCAATGAAAAAAAGGAATATCCCTGCTGCCCTTCCACTCTTAATAATAGCAAATACTCGTCACCTGCCTTGACGGGCGTTCCATTAAAAACCGTATTACAGCGATAAGGAATATCTTCAAGAGTGATAATCGGATTTCCTTCCCATCGATGTAAGAAATCTCTACCCGTTGGTCTTGACATGTTCAGTACTCCTTTTCGCTTTCAAGACAGGTATCAACGATTTCTTTAAGTGAAGTCGTTCCTAAAAAGAGACAATTGTTGCTAGTTCCATAGTAGAGGTTAATTGTACTGTTTTCTTCATAAATCGCCCCACAGGAAAAGACAAAATTCTGAATATCACCTATTCGTTCATAAGGTTCGCGAGGGGACAATACCGGTACATTAGAGCGGCCAGTTACTTTAAAAGCAGGATTTTTTTTATCTAATATAGCTGTACCTATTCGAGTCAGGAAGCCGGTTGATGTTTTTTTTACACCATAGTAGAAAATAAGCCACCCTTCATTAATTTCTACCGGGACCGTGGAACAGCCGATATGATGTGAATCCCAATACCCTGAACGTGGACTTAAAACCACTTCACTCTCGCCCCAGGTTAATAAATCGTGGGAATAAGAAACCCAGATACTGCCTCCGGAGTTAGGACGGTCCAGGCGGGCGTATTTTCCATTAATTTTTTTTGGAAACAGAGCTCCTGCTTTTGTATCGGGCTGGGAAATAAGACCTTTTTTTTGAATATTTTTAAAATCTTCTGTTTCAGCCAGGCAGAGAACAAAGCCATGCTTGCTTTTAGCCAGATAAATAATATAGTATTTACCATCGAAAGGAGTAATCCGCGCATCCAAAACTCCCCGCCCTTCATATTCGGCTAACAATCCTGTTTTATCAGGGCTGAGTATGGGGCGATCATCTACCTCTATCCGGATTCCATCTGTGCTTTCTCCATAATAGACATGTGTACACCCATTTGGCGACTCGAATGTAATTAGAAAAATAAATTTCTCATTTACTTTTACACAACCGGCACTATAAATATTGGTACATCGGAAGGAAATGTCATTGATATCGATTACCGGATTTCCTTCCCAACGATGTATGACATCGTGTGTTACTTTCCTGGGCATAATTACCTCGTTTAAGTATACCGCAAATGATAAGAAAAGTTATCGAGGGAGTCAAGGCGGATGACAGCTTCCTGTGTACCCAAGGTGGGCGAGTACCTTCCCGGCGGCTTTCCCTTCATTCCATTCAACAGGTCCATCCCGGTAGATAATCGATGATTCGTGACCCTTGCCCAGGAGAAGAACCGTGTCCTCTCTTCCTGCCAGGGTGCAGGCTTTCCGGATCGCTTCTTCCCTGTCCGGGATGAAGTAAAGGTCAATCCCTGAGCTTTTTCTCTTAATCCCTGCAGCAATTTCCTCCAGGATGGTCATGCTTTCCTCCCCCCTGGGGTCTTCATCCGCAAGAATGATGATATCTCCCCATTTGTCAGCCAGAGACCCCTGGATGGGCCGCTTTTCAAAGTCACGCTCGCCTGCTGAACCGAAGAGAACAATCAGTTTTCCTTTCGTGTATTCCCGCATCATAGGGAGAAGCCGGGTAAATGAACCGGGTGTATGGGCATAATCCACGATACAGGAAAAGGGCTGACCCATGTGAATAGCCTGCATCCTCCCGGGAACCGGGAGCAGCCCGGGTACCAAGTCCCGGAAATCCTCTATATCAAAACCACGGATCCGGCTCACGGCAAGGAGGGCTGCCAGAACATTTTCCACGTTGAACACCCCCGGCATGGCCAGGTCGTACCGGAGAGGTTTCCCGTTGTGTATCACCTCGAAACAGGTTCCCCCAATCGAAGAGGACATCACCGACGCGGAGATATCTGCTTCAGGCAGGTTCAGTCCGTAGGTGTACACAGGGGCAATCGATGCTTTCTGAAAGTAACCTGCGTTGGGGTCAGCCAGGTTGACTACGCCGAACCCGGGGTTCGGTGTGTCCTGCTGCCTGTGAATCATTCGGAAGAGGTTGGCCTTATCGTCCCTGTACTGTTCGAAGGTGCCGTGGAACTCCAGGTGTTCGTGGCTCAGGTTGGTCAGCACCGCGGCATCGAAATCCACGTTCTGGAGCCGGCTGTTTTTTTCTGATAATCCGTGGGACGTGGCTTCGATGACGGCATACTCTTTACCATTGTCCCTCATCTGCCGGAGGACACCGTGTATCCCGGGAGCTTCCGGTGTGGACTGACGGTATGGATTCGGGAGAATCGTATCCCGGACAAGATAATTGACGGTTGAAAGAAAACCCGCTGATGCACCGCTTAAGCACAGGAGCTGGTAGATAAAGTAAACGGTGGTGCTCTTCCCGTCTGTGCCGGTAACCCCGATCACCTTAAGTTCCGTCGAAGGGAAGTCATAGAATGCAGCCGCTGCAGGCGAGAGGGCTTTGCGGGTATTTTCTGTCCGCACGTATGTGACCCGGGATACACGTTGTATCGAATCGTCGGTATACACGATTCCTGCAGCTCCGTTCCGAACAGCCTGGTCGATGAAGGCATGGCCGTCCGTATGTATTCCCGGCAGGGCGAAAAACAGGGAGCCTTTCCCCACGTCCCTGGAATCGTAGGCAATCCCGGTTATCCAGTTGTCCGGTCCGGAGATCTCTATCGTATTGAAGTGGCTGGTTAAAGCTGATATTCTTTTTCTGTTCACGAAATTATGATATCAGCAGGACATTGCCTCTGCAATAGCTTACATGCACGAAAAGAATGATCAGTTTTTACGTTTGAGGAAAATACCTTATCTCTCTGAACAGCTTATCGCTTATATCGGGAATAAACGGGCCCTTCTGCCCTTTCTCGCAGGGGTGTTCTGCAGTCTGACTGGTGAAAGTTCTGCTGCCACGTTTCTCGACCCGTTTTGCGGGTCCGGTTCGGTGTCCCGGCTTGCCAGGTACCTGGGATTCTCCACCTATGCCAACGACTGGGAGTATTATGCGGAGATCGTTACCAGGTGTCATGTAACGGTTCGGCACAGAGATATTGGTTCCCTCTTTCTGAACCGGGGTGGGGTAGAGGAGGTGTTCCGGAGGCTCAACGCCGAAGGGTGCAGCAATGAAACACCAGGATACATCAGCCGTCACTTTGCACCGGAAAACACCGACACCGCGGACTACCGGAAAGAACGTCTCTTCTACACCCGGGAAAATGCATTGTTTATCGACAGGGTGAGGGAGATCATTGAAGAGTGGTATCCCGGCACCAGCTTGTTCGAAACGGAACAAATGGAAAAAACAGTCCTCCTTTCCTCTCTTCTGTACGAGGCGGCCACTCACGCAAATACATCCGGAGTATTCAAGGCGCATCACAAGGGGTTCGGGGGGCACGGGAAGGACGCTTTAGTGCGGATCATGCGGTCTATGCACCTGGAGATACCACTCCTGATCGACCGGGACGCCGAGTGCAGGGTCTACCGGCAGGACGCAGCAGCCTTCGCAGCCGGGCACTCTGCACGTATATGTTACCTGGACCCCCCTTACAACGCCCATCAGTATGGGAGTAACTATTTTATGCTCAACACGATTGCCCTCTGGGATAAGCCGCCTGTATCGGACAAGAGAGGTCCCGACGGCAGATATGCAGAGAAAGCGGGAATCCGGAAAGACTGGGTAAAAACACGGTCGGATTTCTGCAGGGTGGAATCGGTTAAAGAGGCTTTTTCCGGACTGATGGATTCCATCGATGCAGACCACATCGTACTCAGTTACAACACCGAGGGGGTCCTTCCTTTTGAAGAGATGTGCGGGATCCTGGAGCAACACGGCAGGCTGGAACTGTTTTTCCAGGACTATGTAACGTACCGTGGGGGCAAACAGAGTATCTCCCGGCGGACTCACAACCTGGAATTTCTCATCCATGTCAGGAGAGGATCGAAAGTTCGGCCTGCCGACAGGGAGGAGATCGAAAAGTTTTTTCTTATCCGCCGGATAGGAAATCTTATGAAAGGTTCTTTTTCACCGGAACGCCTCACACTGGAGTTCACCATGGAGGACAACAGGGTCCTGCTGTTCAGGGACGGTGAAAAGGAGATTTATACAGATCTGCGGTTTCCCTTCCAGTTCCGGCAGGGGCCGGATAGGACATCCCTGGAACGCCTCTCCAAGGAAGTTCTATTGGAAATTGAACATAAGCTGCACAGGGCCCGTTGTGTTGACAGGAAGGAGGAGAGTGAGATCCTGATTTCTCTGCTGCGGACGAATGCCGCGATGAAAACCCGGACGCAGTTACAGAACCTCCTTCTCCGGAGTGTGAAAAAGTTCACTTTCAGGAAGTACAGGATGGAGTACCTCTCGATTCTGGAAGAACTGGAAGTGCTGATTGAGGAGAATCCGGAATTGTATGCCGGTCTTACAATGGGGCTGGAACGGATCAAGGAAATTGCTGATCTTCGTTTCAATGGGTGATGTTCGTCTGAAACGATGAGTGAGGTATATGCGGTTAAAGGGATACAGGATATGATGGATGGAGATGGCTAAACCGAAGAAGAAACGGACCGTTCACAGTCCGCCGCCTGTAGCCCTGTTTAAACCCCAGGGTATCCCGGCGCATCAGCTGGAGCAGATCATCCTCCATGTAGACGAGTATGAGGCCCTGAGGCTGGTGGATTTCCTGGGTATGGATCTTGAATCCGCTGCCAAAGAACTTTCGGTGTCCAGGGCAACTTGTGCCAGGATAACAACGGAAGCCAGGAAAAAAGTTGCAAAAGCAATAACCCTTGGAAGGGCTATCCGGATCGAAGGGGGAGTATTTCAGATTTCCTCACCCGGGCATGGATGGAGAGAGGGCCCGGGAGCCTGCAGGGGAAGAAAACACCTGCCAGGTGGTTAGATCCTCCAGATCGATATCCAAAACCCCGGTGTCCCTCTGCCTTCAGGTCTCAATCTTCAGTTTCTCTATTCAGCTCTTCCAGTCTTTTTTTGCTCGCATCCAGGTCTCTCTGCATTGCGTCGATATGTCCGCTCAAGGCTTCGATCTCCTGGTCTTTGGTGAACTCCGGTGCTGCCGGATACATGCCGCCGTACACCGGAGATCCGGAAATAGACCTCTGCCATCCGGTACGTCCTGTGGCATAGTACATGTTTCTGTATCCCCTCTGTCCGCCGCCACGTCCCCTGAATGCCGGTACTCCGTCCATATAACCCGGGGTTGGGTAACCGGCGCAAAAACCTCTTGCCCTTCCTGTCATTGGACCGTATTCTTCCGGTCCGGTTCTGTCTCCTCTTGGCATAATCTGCCTCCTATAAATGAGATTATTCTCATATCAATATAATGAGAATAATCTCACATGTCAAGTATTCTTAATAGAATTCAGGGGTGTTAGTTGTACAGGAGACAGCCGGGAAGGATCACAGCTTCCGGCAGTTTTTTCGCTTTCTCCAGTCTCTTTGAGTACTTTACCCTGTCCCGCATGGGGTAAAAAAAAAGCTGCCCAACGATTGGGCAGCCTTCCTTTTTAAGCCGAACGTTAATTACCTGATTGGTTATACAGGTAGTCGAAGTATTCCATGTCCGTAGAGAGAGTTTTATTGAACGTGGGAAGTGTTTTCCGGTAAGACTCGACAGAGAGCCAGAACTTGGCGAAAACCGGTTCCTGGGCATAGGCATTGGCATAGATGTTAACAGCCTTTGCGTCTGCCTGACCTTTAATGTCTTCCGACTGCTGGTAAGCCGCTGATATGATAGATCTTCGTTCTTTGTCCAGCCGGCCGAGCCACTCAGCTTTTTTACCCTCGCCGAATGAACGGAATGCTTCTGCGATCCTGTTTCTTTCTTTGATCATCCTGTTGTATACACTCTCGGTCAGGTCGTCGGAGTACCGGATCTGCCGGATAACGATATCGATGAGTATGATGCCGTACTCGGGAGTGATCTGACTTGCCAGATCGTATACCGCTTCGGAAAGTTCGACACGCCCTTTTTCGATAACCGAGAACTCTGTGTCGGTTTGAGTAAAGCTCGAGAGATCTTCCATGCCTTCGACTGAGGTAGTCTGTTCCTGCTGGTATATATCAGTCCTTTTGATCTGATTGATGATATCAGAGTTCCGTACAGCTTCACGTAAAGGGTTACGGGAGATCACGGTTCGCACTGATGAATCGATAACATCGTCCAAGCGGGAATATGCCGCTTCCATTGTCGTGACCGATGAATAGAACAGTTTCGGATCGCTGATCCTCCACCGGGCCGTTGTGTCTACCCATATAAACTGGTTTTCCGCAGTCGGGATCCTCTGTGCGTCCCCGTCCCATGAAAGGATCCGTTTTGAATACCGGGTAACATTATCAACCATCGGTGTCTTGAACTTGAGCCCCGCATCGGTTTCAACAGTTACAATACGTCCGAATCTGATAACAACAGCCTGCTGCCCTTCTTCAAGTATGTAGAAGGGGCCAAGGGCGAAAAAGAGGATCAGTATGATAATGATAACTACGCTGATTACGACTGCCTTTTTCATTGGACACCTCCCTGCTGGGCCTGGTTCTGAAAAGTCTTGAGAGGAATGAAATTCTCCAGATTTTTGTCAATCAGGTCTGTTGCGGATCCGGAGCCAAAGACATCTTCAATCATCTCTATGTACAGTCTTGTCTTGGTAATATCCTCATTTGTACGATACGCTTTCAATACTGCAAGGAACCGGGCGACATCTCCTTCCGCTTCATTGACCCTTTCCGCAGCATACCCTTGAGCCTCGTTGATGATCCCTGCAGACTGGCCCTGGGCTTTCGGTATTTCCCGGTTGTACTGTTCCTGACCTTCATTGATCAACCGGTTAATATCCTGGATGGCTTTGTTCACGTCTTCAAACGCATCCTGTACCTCGCCTGCAGGAGGTACGATATTACGCAGTTTTACCGTGGTAACCGTAATACCGAGACCGTACTCTGAAAACAACTCGTTCATCATGTCCTGGCCCTGGATTTCTATGTTGATCCGCTCCTGCCCGATTACATCCAGGATCCCCCTGTCTCCAACGAGAAGGTTCACTATTGACTGGGATATATCGCGAATCGTTTTAGTCCTGTTTTCCACATGGAAGAGCCATGCCTTGGGGTCTACGATCCTGTATTGAATGATCCATTCCACGTCGACAATGTTGAGATCACCGGTAAGCATGATCGATTCTTCCGGGTAATCTCCCCTTGAGTATACCGTGTTGATTCCTGCCTGTTCAGTTCTGAACCCAAAAGACATATTCTGGACGATCTGGGTGGGAACGTTATAGTTTTTTTCTATCCAGGGGAGTTTGAAATGCAATCCAGGGCTGGAGACCCTGTTGAATTTTCCGAAAAGCAGGACTACAGCCTCTTCAGTCTGATCGACCACGTAAAAACTCGAAGAAACAAGGATAATGATTGCTATCACGATAACAGCAATCAAGAAAACCTTCGGTTTCAGGGTGACCGGTTTGTTGCCTCTCGGAGTTACATCGAATTCTGACATGTTTCCTCCTTATTCGAAACCTATTCCGTAGCGATAGGAATAGTCACAAGTGGCCGGTGACACATTACACCTTACACTTGGCTTAGGCTTAAGGTTACCTAGTACAGCATCCATAGTCAAGTAAATTAAACCCCCGCCGCCTACAACAACAGAATGATTTCATGTATTGTCTATAATACTATACAGGTAAAGGAGCGTTTTATGCGAGCATTAGGGATACTATGCACCGTTTTTTTCTTAGCTGCTGCGATATTTGCTTTTCCATCAGGAACCCGGGAGAAAGGGTCTGCGTTTCTAATTGAAATCCGCCATTGCCCCTCGTGAAGTTTTGGAGCCCGTGCCGCCCGTGTGGCGGCTGAAATTAAAGAAGAATTCGGTATTGATGCTGAGCGTACAGAAGGGGCAACAGGAAGTTTCGATGTATTTCTCGATGGAAAACTCATTTTTTCCAAGGCGGAAACCGGCAGATTTCCGGAAACCGGTGAGATTACGGAAATCATCAGGGTGAAGCTGGGAAAGGTGAAAAACACCGAACAGTAACTTTCACTATTATCAAGCGCCTAAGCTACCCCCTCGGCTGTGCTCCTTAGCAAAGTTGACCGGCCCTTTTACCCATAGATTATGTGGAGGCAAGGAGGCGTTGATCTACCCTCACGGTTCCATCTGCTTAGCATCCTTGACAGGACTTCGGGCTCTACCTATAGTAGGCAGATTATGAAGAAGCGACTCATCACATCCGCCCTTCCGTATGTGAACAACATACCCCATCTGGGGAACCTCATTCAGGTGTTGTCGGCAGATGTATTTGCCCGTTTCTGCAGACTGAAGGGGTATGAGACCATGTATGTTTGCGGTACAGACGAGTACGGAACTGCAACGGAAACGAAGGCTCTGGAAGAAGGCATCACGCCGAAAGAATTATGTGACCGGTATTATACGGTACATTCGGAGATATATTCCTGGTTCAATATCGCTTTTAATAATTTCGGGCGAACATCGACCCGGGAACAGACCGAAATTGTTCAGCATATTTTCCGTAAGCTCGATGAAAACGGATTCATCAAAGAAAAAACAGATGAACAGCTCTACTGCATCTCCTGCGAAATGTTTCTGGCTGACAGATATGTTCGGGGAACCTGTCCTCACTGTAATTCTTCCGATGCCAGGGGTGACCAGTGCGAGAATTGCGGAAAGCTCCTTGATCCCACAGAACTGATTGAACCCGGGTGCGGGACCTGCGGGAACACACCGGAAGTCAGAGAAACAAACCACCTGTACATCGATCTTCCGGCTATTTTACCCAGGCTGCAGGAGTGGATGGAGGAATCCTCGGTTCGCGGTCACTGGGCGCGGAACGCAGTACAGATGACTCAGGCATGGATACGGGATGGACTTCATGAACGGTGCATTACCCGGGACCTCAAATGGGGTATTCCGGTTCCCAAGGACGGATACCGGGACAAAGTGTTCTATGTATGGTTCGATGCTCCCATCGGATACATCTCCATTACAGCATCACTCACCGGGGAATGGGAAAAGTGGTGGAAAAACCCTGAAGAGGTAGAATTGTTTCAGTTTATCGGTAAAGATAACATCCCCTTTCATACGGTTATCTTCCCCTGTTCGCTTCTTGGTACAGGAGAGCCCTGGACCTTGCTCCATCACATGTCATCTTCGGAGTATCTGAATTACGGGGATGGGAAGTTTTCCAAAAGCAAGGGAGTCGGCGTGTTCGGGAATGATGTCCGGGATACGGGAATCCCTGCTGATGTATGGCGGTTTTATATCTATTATAACCGTCCGGAGAAATCTGATGCGGTATTCACCTGGGATGATTTCCAGACCCGGGTTAATTCCGAACTGATTGGGAACCTCTCCAACCTGGTGAACCGGACCCTCACGTTTGTTCACCGGTTTTTTGACGGGAAGGTGCCTGGAATCGACGGAAGCAGCAGGTTCTGGAAGGAAGTGCGGAAACAGGAAGAGAGAATCACTGAACATTTCGAAAAGGCGGAGCTGAAAGAAGCTCTAAAGGCGATCCTCGCCCTCTCTTCGTATGGCAATAAAGCGTTCCAGGACGGTGAACCCTGGAAGACCAGGAAAACCGAACCGAAAAAAGCAGAAGCTCTTCTCCACGATCTGGTATATCTGATCAGAGACCTGGCAGTACTGACAGCTCCTTTTATTCCGGAAACGGCCGGGAGAATCTCCCGCTTTTTACATGTGTCCCACATTTCCTGGGATGCACTCGGTAAAGATGAAGGGCTCCCGGCTATTGAGAAGCCGGAGATTCTGTTCGAACTACTCGAAGATGACCAGATCCTGAGCTTAAGGAAACGGTTTTCCGGAACTCAGCAGGAAAGAATTATGGAACAGGAAGAAAAAGCTCAGCAGAAATTGAGCGCAGAGGAACAGTTCAGACAATCCATCGATCTCCGTGTGGCAAAAATCATCGGTATTTCCAGACATCCCGAAGCGGATAAACTCTACATCGAAACAATATCGTTAGGTAACGAAGAGCGGCAGATTGTTTCAGGTCTGGTACCGTACTATTCTGAAGAAGATCTCCTGGGAAAGAACATCATTTTAGTATACAACCTTAAACCTGCCAAACTGAGGGGTGAGAAGAGCGAGGGTATGCTCCTGGCGGCAGAGAAACAGGATGAACATGGAGAGTCCTTTGTGGAAGTCCTTTTTGCTGATCATGCTGAACCGGGAACTCCGGTACTCCTGGAGGGAGATGCAGGTGCCGGGGAAGAGAAAAAACGGATTAAAATAGAAAAGTTTTTTGAAATTCCTCTTACTGTAAGAGATCATACCGTGTATGCAGGCAGCACGGCCCTCACCGCCGGGGGATGCAGCATTCGAACAAAGGATGTGGATAACGGGGACGTCGGATAGGGTGAACCCTGCGCTGAACATACAGGAAGCTTCCCTGGAATCTCTGGATGGAAACGGTGTGCTCCTTCAATCCGGGTTTTGGGGGGCTCACAAAGAACGGTTCCGGCAGATTCCTCATCCATTTAGATTTTCTCTTTCAGCAGAAACAGTTACCATGGAAGGCTCCATTCTGGTCCTGGAGCGTCCCTTTCTTCGGAGAAACAGTCTTGCCTATGTCCCCCACGGCCCGGTTTTAGAGTAATCCGGCGGAATTGCCAGGGAAGAAGCAGAGAGCGTCCTCCTGAACCATCTGCCCCTTCTATCCAGGGGTCTTGAAGAACGGCTGCCCCGCCGGGTTGCATTTATCCGTTATGATCTTCAATGGAGCAAAAACATAGGTAATCCCGGGGGAGCCCTGATTAAAGCGCCTGTAGATATCCAACCGCCAAGTACGGTGCTTATCGACTTAGGTATGCCGGAAGGGCAGATTCTTGCGCAGATGAAATCAAAAACCCGGTATAATATCCGGCTCTCCCGGAAAAAAGGGGTTACTGTTGTTACCGGCGGGAAAGAAGACGTCGAAAAGTGGTACGCTGTCTACCGGGAAACCGCAGAACGGGACAGGATTTCAATCCACTCCTGTGCATATTACAGGAGTCTGTTTGAACTTGCAGAAACATACCCCGGAAAAAAGCCGGAGATCCTCCTTCTCCTTGCTGTTTCTGATGACCGGATCCTCGCCGGGAATATCGTTTCGTTATTTGGAAATCAGGCTACATACCTGTTCGGAGCTTCCACATCAGAAGACAGGAACCTGATGCCTGCTTACGCCCTTCAGTGGGAGGGGATAACAAGGGGAAAATCCGCCGGATGCACTACCTATGATCTTTTCGGGATACCTCCTGATGACAGCCCGGAGCATCCCATGCACGGTCTCTACCGGTTTAAGACCGGTTTCGGCGGAACGATTCTTCACAGGTTAGGGTGTTGGGACCTCCCGCTCAAACCGGCAGTGTACAGAAGTGCGCGGATGGGAGAGCGGATTCGAGGGTATTATCATAAAAAACTGAAAAAAGGCCGGATATAGTACAGCCGCTTAAGCCCCGAATGGCCAAGCGGCTGCCCAATAGGGACGTTATTCGTTGAGCACTGCTTCGGCTTCCGAATTGATTTCGTCTACCGAATCGATATAACTCGCCAGTACCTGTGTCTGGGTTTTGGTTTTCTCGATGGAGGCGCTCAGGAGATTCGCCCTGTCCTTATTCCTGCTGATCTTGTTCGTGTTGATGGTGATCTGCTTCTTGTTGGATGCGATCTTTTTCATGTTTCCATCAATTATGGCCTGGTTCTCTTTTTTCTTAGCTTCCAGTTCTGTACGCAGTTCCCTGTTTTTGTCGATAGTAGCCTTGGCCTTGCTCTTGGTATCCTTGTCTACAATGTCGGAATAGATTTCATACAGGTCTGCGCCTTTCGCTTTTACCCTTTCTAATATAAAATCGATTTCATTGATCCTTTTCTGGAGCTTTTCAATTTCGCCTTCTAAAGTGGTGATTTCCTGCTGCATCTGCTGATTCTGAGTTTCCATATCGGAGTTTGCCTGTTCTAATGCGGCGATTTCAGCCTCCGCCGACGGAATGTCCACATAGGGGATGTTCTGCTGGGATTGGGAGAAACCGAGTGCTATTCCTATAACCAAGAAAAAAATCGATAAAAGAGCTATTTTCTTTAACATGTACATCTCCTCGTTTATGGTTCTTCTTTCCGAATTATAGAAAATTTAATCAAAAAGTCAAACATTTTACGAAAATTATATCATGGACCTGACAATTCTCGTAAACTCATCGCCTCTTTGGAATTCGTTTTTGAACATACCGAATGAGGCACACCCCGGAGAGAGGAGAATGATGTCGCCGGGGTGTGCCTCATTCCGTGCCGCCTTGACGGCTGAATCGAGGGATGGAAACGGTCCCTTGAACCTGACGCCCGCCGCAGTACAGACAGATATTATTTTTTCTGCGGCGTCTCCTTCAAGGATATAAATACCTTTCGGGATGTCCGCGGGGCCCTGGAATACGGAAAAATCAATCTCTTTGTCCGTTCCTCCCATGATGAGGTGTACAGGGGAGGTGAAACTGTGGAGAGCTTCAATGGTAGCATGGGGGATTGTTGCAGCACTGTCATTGAAATAGGATATCCCCCCGGCTTCAGCAACAAATTCGAGCCTGTGTGCAATACCGGGAAATGTCTCAAGCCCCTGCCGAATCATGTGAGGTGCGATACCGAAAGCCGTTAAAACGACACCGGCACAGAGACTATTCAGCCTGTTATGCTCACCCGGTACTTTAAGTTCCCTGCCGAATACCACGGATTCACTCTTCCCTAACCGGACCCGTCCTATGTCCCGGGAAAGCCATCCTCCCTCCAGGCCGGCTGGTAACGGACCCCGTGAAAAAAAGATGGGTTGTGCCGGGGTCTCTTTCGCGAAATCAGCGTGATAGGGATCATCAAAGTTGAGTACCGTCTTGGAACAAGGGTCCTGGTTTTTGTAGATTTGTTTTTTGTCCTGAACATAGGATTCCATACTGGGATACCGGTTTTGATGGTCCGGAAGGATATTGGTGATCACCGCTATAGCCGGTTTTAACGCCCTGCTTTCTTTCAAGTCTGCCAGCTGCCATGAAGAAAGTTCAAGTACCACCGGGACCTCTGCCTGGCGGGGATTCTGCAGGAGTTCATCGACAAAGGTCAGGGGAGACACGGTAATATTCCCGCCCAGTCTGGCGTCGGGATATACAGCTGACAACACATGGTGGATCGCAGAACTCACCGTGGATTTTCCTTTACTTCCTGTTATCGCGATAACGGGACTCCTGATAAGAGAGAGGAAAATGGAAATATCCGTTTCCACACGTTCCGCTAATGCGAGGAATGGGGAGGCTGCAGGTATCGCCGGGTTTTTAATAACGATATCTGCGTTCCGGAAGTCTTCTTCCTTGTGACCTCCCAGTGTATACCGGACCGGATAAGGCGAAAGGTGCTGTAACGAGGATGCAAGCTCTTCGCGGGACTGCAGGTCGGTAACCGTGACGGTTGCACCGTTTTTAATAAAAAAAAGTGCAGCCGCGGTACCGCCACCATGGAGGCCGAGACCCATTACTGTCACATTGAGACCGCTGAACAACCTTGTCAGATCAGAACTCAAGGAGAAACTCCCGCATATCCCGGTCATTAAGGTATTGGTGTACTTTCAGGGATTCCCAGCATTGAGTCAATTCCGGTGGTATTTTTTCTTTGAGATTTTGGAAATACGGGAGATTTTCGGAAAACTCATCATTTTTTAAAGCATTCTGAATACTCTCGATCTCAGGAAGGATAAACCGGATACTGTCAATGAGCCACTTGATGTGCTGTTTTCGGCCTTCCCCGTCAAGCCGGAGCAGGGAGTGGCATATTGTTCTGTATTTGCAGGTAAAGGGATAATATGGATAAGTCCGCTTCCCCTTCGGCAGGAAAAGCTTTGAAAAAAACTTGGTCAGCTCGTTGTCCATCCAGATACCCTGAACAAAATAGCCCCTTCCGGTTTCTCCGATCCATGTCTGGGAAATGGATTGTTTAATCAGAAAAGTACGAATTTTCCCGTTGACTACATCCACCTGTTCCAGGGGTATCAGGTCCCTCTCAAGAAAGAGGCGCCGGGTGCGGTACTCCGGAGTGCTGTCATTTGTTCCCCGTCCCACTATCTCCCCTTCATGAGTTTTGAATACCAGGTCGATTCTGAGGAGATACAGGAAATACTGTTCCTGAACTTTAAAGAGTTGGAAAAAGGAGGGGCGCAGTATCTCCGCCGGGTCGAAAAAAAAGGTCAAGCCGGCAAATACCTGAGGCACAAGTGGAATCAGGTTCCGTAAAAAGTGCTGAATCGGTTCGAGATATGCAGCACGTGGTTCAGATATCCGTACGTCGTGGTGGATAGGTAGATGAGGTACGGTAAACTCTTTTTCCAGGTTGAGGAAGAAATTTTCATTGTGGTCGTAGTGGAGGGTGCAGGGCTTATGTTCAGTTGCGTCGATTGTTAACAGTTCGTTGATGACAGTATCCGTGTAGTGGAAACGTAATTCGTTGGTAACCTGCTCCATTGTTACTACTATATATACTTCTCGAAAGCCTTGCAATAAAAGTTATTGCTTAACTGAAAAAAATATACTATTCCAGTCAGAATACTTGACTTTGATTGAAAGAACAGTATAATACAGTAATACCATCAAGTTAGTGGTATTTAAGGGAAAGTAGCAGGTGAAACTGACAACACGGAGCAGATATGGAACAAGGATGATGTTCGAACTTGCCATGCATTATGGAGAGGGACATGTGCTGCTGAAAGATATAGCGTCCGCCCAGGAAATCTCTGAGAAATATCTCGGCAATCTGATCATTCCCCTCAAAGGGGCAGGTTTCATCAACTCCGTACAGGGTGCCCGGGGCGGATATTATCTTGCGAGGAGTCCTTAGAAAGTCACTCTCCTGGAGCTGGTGCATCTGCTGGAGGGAAACATCAGTATTATCGACTGTATCGATGACCAGTCAGCCTGTGACCGTGAAGCGGTCTGTCCCACCAGGGAAGCCTGGGGGGGATTGCAGAAGGTCATTAATGGTTACCTGGAAACAATTACGCTGGCTGATCTTGTGGAGTCGTTCCGCAAGCGTCAGACCAAGGAACACATGTATTTTATCTGAAGGAGGATGGAAATCATGAATATTGCACAAGACATTACCGAACTCGTAGGGAAGACACCGTTGGTCATGATAAATAAACTTAATGAAAACGGGAAGGCAAAAATCGCGGCTAAGCTGGAATCTTTCAATCCCATGGCCAGCGTCAAAGACCGGATCGCCTTGGCCATGATACTCGATGCTGAAAAAAAGGGTATATTGAAGAAGGGTTCGGTCATCATCGAACCTACCAGCGGAAATACAGGGATAGGTCTCGCCTTTATAGCCGCGATAAAATGATATACATTGGTACTGACCATGCCGGAAAGCATGAGTATCGAAAGACGGAAGCTGCTGAAATTCTTTGGAGCGGAACTCGTGCTGACAGAAGCAGGGAAAGGGATGAAAGGGGCTATTCAGCGGGCAGAGGAGCTGGTGAAAGAATCCGGAAACGCCTTTATGCCCCAGCAGTTCAACAATCCGGCAAATCCGGAAGTTCACCGAAGGACAACTGCAGAGGAAATCTGGAAGGATACCGGTGGAAAGATTGATATTTTTGTCAGCGGTGTAGGTACCGGGGGAACCATAACCGGTGTGGCGGAAGTTTTAAAAGAGAAGAGACCGGATCTGCTTACCGTTGCAGTCGAGCCTAAAAACTCTTCAGTTATTTCCGGTGGTGATCCAGGCCCGCATAAAATCCAGGGGATCGGTGCAGGATTTATTCCGGAGGTACTGAACAGGGGAATTATCGATGAAATCATACAGGTCGAAAATGAGGATGCAGGAATGATCGCGCGAAAACTGGCCAGGGAAGAAGGGATCCTTGCAGGTATTTCATCCGGCGCAGCCCTCTGGGCAGCACTGGAGATTGCACAACAACCGGAGCACAAGGATAAACTGATCGTAGTGGTTCTACCGGATACGGGAGAACGGTACCTGAGTACGTGGCTTTTCGAAGAAAGCTGAAATACATATACACTAGTTCACAAAGAGGGAAAGGAGGAACGTAATGAAAGGACAACAGTACAAGTTTGAAACGATTGCTTTACACGGAGGACAGGAACCGGATGCATCCACACTGTCCCGGGGTGTCCCCATTCACAGGACATCGTCCTATGTTTTTAAAGACACTGAACATGCGGCAAATCTGTTTGCTTTAAAGGAACTGGGAAACATTTATACAAGGATCATGAATCCCACCCAGGCCGTGCTGGAAGAGCGGATCAGCCAGCTGGAAGGAGGCGCAGCATCGGTGGCTTTTGCTTCGGGAACGGCAGCGATTTTCAATACTGTCATCAACATTGCCCGGCAGGGAAATGAGATTGTTTCGGCGAACAACCTGTACGGCGGAACGTACACCATGTTCGACGCGATTCTTCCCCAGTTCGGTATCACCACCCGTTTCGTCAGTTCATCGGACATGAAAGAAGTTGAAGAAGCGATAACAGAGAAAACGAGATTGTTGTATATAGAAACCATCGGGAATCCGGTGCTGGATTTCACCGACATAGCAGAAGTTTCAAAGGTAGCGCAGAAGCATCACCTGCCTCTCGTTGTAGACGCCACCTTTACCACTCCGTACCTTCTCCGAACGATTCAGCATGGGGCGGATATTGTTGTTAACTCTTTAACCAAATGGATTGGAGGTCATGGTACCGCGATTGGCGGTGTTGTTACGGATTCAGGGAAATTCGACTGGTCCGATCCAAAATTCCCCCTGTACAACGATCCGGATCCGAATTACCACGGACTGAAGTGGGCCCATGACCTTCCTGAAGAGCTCGCTCCAGTAGCGTTCGCCCTCCGGATCCGGACAGTACCTCTCCGGAATGCAGGTGCCTGTATTTCTCCGGATAATGCCTGGATCTTTCTCCAGGGCCTGGAGACTCTCCCCCTGCGTATGGACCGTCACTCTGCAAATGCAACGGCAGTCGCGGAGTATCTGAAAAAACAGGGGAAAGTAGAGTGGGTTCGTTATCCCGGGCTCACCGATGATCCTGCGCACGCTGTAGCTTCGAAATATCTTTCAAAAGGATTCGGCGGCATGGTCGTATTCGGCATCAAGGGTGGAAAATCGGCAGGGGAGAAGTTCATCAACAGTCTTAAGCTCATCTCCCATCTCGCCAACGTAGGAGACGCAAAAACGCTGGCCCTCCATCCGGCCAGTACTTCTCACTCTCAGCTCTCCGAGGAAAGCCAGCGGGCCAGCGGGCTGACCCCGGAACTTGTACGACTTTCTGTCGGGCTTGAGCACATCGACGATATTCTTGCTGACATTGAACAGGCTTTAGAAAAAGCATCATGATGGGGTAAGGGCTGTTTGATCAAGACCTGCTCTGAAAGACTGTTAAAACCCGGCGGCGTTCCTGTAGAACGTTGCCGGGACATCAGGGTCGAAACGATCAGAACATTCTATATACTTGACTCCTTATGAGGTTCGCTGTATAGTAGGCACTTCCAAGATAATTGACTATACTGCAGAAACATAGGGTTTTTCATACAATGGTGAAGAAGGAGTTGATATAAGTGCCCTGCGGACGTAAGAAAAAACGCCATAAGATTGCGACTCACAAACGGAAAAAAAAGCTGAGAAAAAACAGGCATAAGAAAAAGAAGCCTTAACATGAAATCAGTTCCCCTTATCATTCTCCTCTTCCTTCTACGTTCGGCGGTCTCCTTCGGGGAGAGTCTCTGGGAGGAGAATTTTCAGGGACTCTTATCTGAACAGAATTTTCTTAAAAAAGGACAGGTCCTTCAGGTTGTAATCGAATCAGAAACAAGTTTCTCTTTCAGTTCCTCCAGTGTGGGAAACAAGAAGGTAACCCTCGAGTTCACCGGGGGAGAGGGAGGTGATCTGTTCTCCTTCCTTCCCAGCGGATCTTCATCGGAATCGGGGAGCAGAAAAGGGAGTGAGGACCTTTCCATGAAAGCCGTACTTTCCGCCCGGGTACGGGACTTTGATGATTCCGGTATGGCCTTTATTTCAGGAAGCAGAACGGTGGTATTCCTGAATGGTACCGAGGAAGTGAGTATCCAGGGGTGGATCAATCCCTCGGATGTGGATACTTCCATGTCCGTCCCCCTATCAAGAGTTTCGGATGCCAGGTTTGTTTTTTCATCCTTCCTGGATCCGGCGGAAACAACGATCTCAGCCGGGGACCTGCAGGAACGTGCCCCGGCAGGCGCAGGACCCTTAGGGGATACAGGAGCTGAAGTAACATCCGGGCCGGAAATAATTGCCGGGGGTGAATCGCCGGGTACAGATGAGGGGGAGCAGGTCCTGTCGGCACAGGAACCTTCGGGATATACCTTAAATGATGCAAGGAAGAAAGAACTGCTTCTCTCTTATATCAACCGTTTCCTGGATATCATTTTCCTTCTGGAACAGTAGTACTGCCTAATCAGGCGTTATAGGTTCCGGAGAACGTTTTCCCCCCCTCGCCTGTCCAGTCCGTATGAAAAAATTTTCCTCTGGGAGCGTCTGTCCGTTCGTAGGTATGGGCTCCGAAATAATCCCTTTGGGCCTGCAGGAGGTTCGCCGGCAGGCGATTACACCGGTATCCGTCATAGAAACTCAAGGCACTGCTTAACGCCGGGACAGGGATACCTGACTGCACCGCCGCGGCGACGACGAATCGTAACGATCGGTTACCCTCATCCAGGACTTTTTTAAAGTATCCGTCCAGAAGCAGGTTGGGAAGGTCCTGATTATTCGTAAAAGCTTCCTTGATTTTTTCCAGGAAAACACTCCGGATGATACACCCTTCTCTCCAGACAAGGGCGATGCTCCCGAAATCCAGAGACCATCCGTATTCAGCAGCAGCAGCCCTCAGGAGCATGAATCCCTGGGCATAGGAAATGATTTTTGCCGAAAGGAGCGCCTTCCGTACATGCTCCAGAATTTCTTTTTTATCTCCGGGAAAGGATTCCTTAGGGCCTGATAATACTTTCGAAGCTTCCATGCGTTCTTCTTTAAGGGCCGAGAGGGCTCTGGCAAATACGGCTTCAACGATAAGGGATACCGGGATACCCTGCTCCAGGGCGCTTATGCCGGTCCATGTGCCGGTTCCTTTTTGCCCCGCCGTGTCCAGGATGTACTCTACCAGGGGAGTGTCGTCATCCTCCTTCAGGGTAAATATGCGGGACGTTATTTCGATAAGATAACTCTTAAGTTCGGTTTGGTTCCAGGATGAGAATACCCGGTGGAGTTCATCCGCAGAGAGCTGAAGACCTGACTTCATCACATGGTATACTTCACAGATGAGCTGCATGTCCCCATATTCGATTCCATTATGCACCATTTTCACATAATGACCGGCCCCTCCTTCTCCCATCCAGTCGCAGCATTTCTCCCCGGATTCAGTTTCCGCAGCGATATTGTTAAGGATTTCCTTTATAAAAGGCCAGGCTTTCCTGTTTCCCCCGGGCATCAAAGAGGGGCCGTTCCGGGCTCCTTCTTCTCCTCCGGACACACCGCAGCCGATAAAAAGGATTTGTTTTTTTTCCAGTTCCTGTACTCTCCGCCCGGTGTCGCTGTACCGGGAATTCCCTCCATCAATGATTATATCCCCGGGTGACAGGAGGGGAACGAGCTTTTCGATGTAGATATCCACCACCGGTCCCGCTTTTACCATGAGCATGATTTTTCTTGGGTGCTCAAGGGAAGAAACAAAATCTTCCAGGGTCTCATACCCTGATACTGTGGTCCTGTTCCGCGCCGGTCCGGTGAGAAAAGCTCTCGTCGTTTCGGCGGTCCGGTTATACACGGAAACGGAGTATCCCTTATCATGCATATTGAGTACGAGATTCTGTCCCATAACCGCCAGGCCGATCAGCCCGACTGCAGATGTGCCGTTCTTGTCATTCATCATGTAAATACTTTAAAGAACTCTTGAAAAAAAAGCAATTCTGGTGTATCTCTTTCGTAACAACGCAATCTTTGGAGGAAAGAGATGGCTTATTTGATCAATCCTGATGAATGCACTAATTGCGGCGCCTGTGAACCTGAATGTCCGGTAGAGTCAATCAGTGAAAAAGGTGATGTACGGTATATAGATCCTGAAACCTGTACCAGCTGCGGTGCCTGTGCCGATGTCTGCCCGGTAGAATGTATCGAAGCAGACTAAGGTCGTTTTTCGAAATAATCAGAAGGCTGTCACCATGTGGGCAGCCTTTTTTATGCCTGTTTGAGAGTCCCGGGTGCTCAACGGTTTCCATCGTCCGTTATACAGGCGTATACCGTAATCCCTGGATAGTTTTTTCGAGAGACCGGAATAAAGCCTCCCTGCGATACCCCTCAAATCGTGTTTCGGATTCCGGGACGATGGAAAATCAGGATGGTCGAACTCCAGGCCCTGCAGATATCGATAGATGGAATAAAGGGCCGCATCGAAGTCGAGGCTCTTTTTACGGTCGAAAAGAAGGCTGGTCTACTTTCCTTCGATATCACCAAGCAAGACCGGGGAAATCATGGATTTGTCTGTTACAGGTACACTCCGGCGAGAAAAAGCCTTTCTCGGCCGGGATAGTGCTTATAACCGGTATCTTCAAGACGGCTGCTGTTTCAGATACCAGGAAAGGGATGATCCCAGGGCTTCAAAGGTGACCGCTGCGAACAGTTCTCCTGCTTTTACATGTTTTCCGCAGTAATCCAGGGGTGTTCCTTTTCCGGAGAACAGGGCGATGGAATCGGTCCCTGTCCCGGAGGCAGAGGAATCAGAGACCATGCTTTTGATCCCCAGGTCCTGGAGCAGGCACGCTTTCGCTTCCGTAACAATCATAACCGCTTCCACAAGTGCGGAAGGAGAGAGAGATGCGCTGGTTCCGGCTATTATATTGATGGTACCTCTGTTCCCGGGATAGCCCTGCAGCCTGGAAATATCCGCCCTGTCCCCGGCCCGGCGCGCGTTTGACAGCCCTGCCGTAAGAAAGCAGGCGAAATATTCATCCTCCATCTCCAACAGTGCGAATCGGAAAGAATCCATGGATGCCGCCGTCAGCATACCGCACCAGGGACCCTGTATGTTCAGGGTCCTGCAGTATTCCGTCAGCGTGTCTGCCGGAGAGGGAAGGTGACGGGAGGTATCATCGGAGATATTTTTCGGAACTTTCAGATTGAGAATGTGCCTGGCTGAGGTAAATCCGCCGTTACGAACGGCCGAACTGAGGACCCTCCTGGGCTCCGGGAAGGTTACCAGGGAGTGAGATTCGGTCTGGATGATGTCAATGTCGAAAAGTGTTTCCCTGATCATGAACCCAAGTATACATGGGAATCAGATAGTGTCGAGGCAGGCATTGTTGACATAACAGGGGGGGTATGCTACGTTAAGCGGCCCTCTTTATCCCGCACAAACAGCGCGGATCATAAGGCCACAAGGAGGATCCATGAAC
>JAJSAL010000176.1 GCA_024274705.1 Spirochaetota bacterium | reverse complement strand
TTATCGGGAAACTGCGTTACTGCATCTTCGAGAAACTTAATTAATGTGGAGAACCTAGTGGTTTCCCCTCCCATGCGAAAGAATATACTAGCAAACTAGAAAGATGTCTAGACTGGAGATATTAGAGTTTTATAAATCACCAGTGTTTCTATTCATAGAGTCAAACTGAGAATTGCTGAACCGGTATAGGGTAACGGATTAATAACAACCTGGACGTATGCCCGCAGTAAACTTGGTTCGGGCTGCCGGAAGTAACAGTAAAGTGGGTTTGAAAAAGTTTTTACAGATGTTTTCCATGTACAGGGGGATGCCGAGAAGCATCTATGTTCTCTTTTTCGCCAGGATCGTCAACTCCATCGGGAGTTTTGTGTATCCCTTTCTCACCATGTTTCTCACGGACAAACTGGGACTCTCCACCGGCGATGCCGCTACGACGTTGATATCCGTACTGCTGGTCCTGCTGGTATTTGTAATCATCGTTACTTCTTTCAGTTTCGTATACGCCCAGATGACCTTCAGTCTTCCCATACAGCTGATGGGGATGTTCGAAGACCGGGGGCCCGTGATATTCGGATCGATCATGACCTTTAACGCCGGGTGAAACGGCGAGTGAAGGGATCAGCCGGATCAGCTTAAGGGGATGGTAATCCTGTGCTCAGTGCCTTTCCCGGATATGGTTTCCCATATCCCGTTTAACTGGTGGTTGATAAAGATATCCACAATATTATGGCCGAGACCGGAACCCATAGTATCGGCTGCCATGCCGGTTCCATTGTCACTTATGGAACAGACAAGGGATTGCTCATCAGGTGTTGTGATCTCTACAGAAATTGTTCCCCCGGATTCATCAAATGCATGCTTTACAGCATTAGAAATGAGTTCATTTACCGCGAGGCAGAAAGGCAGTGCTATGTCAATATCCATTTCGATGGGGGGAATATCGAGACTGAAAGTGATGTTCCCAGCCTCCCCGGCAGTTTCGTAAAATCCCTGTACAAGACCGGAAAGATATTCACGCAGGTTTATCGAAGAAAATGAATTGCCCTTATAAAGCATTTCATGAACTCTGGATATCGCCTGAATCCGTTTCTGAGCGGTTCGTAATATGGCTTCTACCGCAACGTTTTTTACCGATCCCCGCTGAAGACTGAAGAGGCTGGAAATGATTTGTAGATTATTCTTGACCCGGTGGTGGACCTCCTGCAGCAGGGTCTCCTTTTTCTGTACATCCTGCTTCAGGTGTTCATATGCAAACGCCCGGGCAATGGCATTGGTCGTGTAGTCGGCGATGGAGGTGATAAAAGAGAGATCTTCAGCATCCGGCGGAACCGTGGTGGTACTGTCTGTCGTGATAAATGCTATTCCCAAAGACTCATCCCCAAGGGTAAGGGGGATGATAATTTCCGGCAAGGCGTCCGGGAATAGCCGGGCTGTGTAATCCATCATGGTGGTATTGTTATCCTGTTCCAGCACTTCCTCGATCATAACCGGTCCGGCCTTCCTGAGGAGTTCAAATGCTGCGTTATCCTTGGCCAGTTGTTGGACAATATCAGGTGGAGTATCTTCTCCCTGGATCTGGGTGAGGATAAAGTTTTTCTTCGTGTGATCAATGAGATAAACAGCTATCCATTTTACTGAAAATGCATGGTTCATGGCGTCACAGAAAAAAGAGGAAATGGAGGACAGATCATAGGCATTCTGTAACTGTTCCGCATATCCTGCCAGGAGTTTATTGTACCGCACCGTCTCCGGCATAAACCAGCTGCGTAGTGAAATCATGAACCCCTTTTTGTGCAGACGGAGAATCACAAAAAGTATTACAAAGAGTGTACTCACAGTCGGTATATTGAATATGAACGGTATTGCAAGACCGGTAAGGAGAGAAAAGATATAGGAAGAAAACAGCAGTAAACCGATCATAGCGGTCACCCCGAGAAGATAGAGTGTCACTCTGTAGAAGGTTTTTCGAATGTTGAGTATCCTGTAACGAAGAATACCCTCCCCAAGCAGAAGGCTGCTGATCAGTGTACACACGACGTCTACCGGATAATCTATTAAGGGAGTAACATTTGCAAAGAGTCCGATAAAAATGATGATACCGGCGGAGAGAATATAGGAGATCCGGTTCCTTTTTAAAGCGGAAGTCTCCCGTTTCCTGTGGAGCAGGATGTTAGCAATGCCGAGGATGAAGAAGAGTACCAATGGGAGATTTGCAAAAAGTATCGAGTTTTTCATAACCGGTAAATAAAACCCGGCCTTCCCGATGTAAAAATACTCGATGAAATCCATAGGAATCTGCACCGCAACTGTGCCGGCGTAAATGGCCAGGGTGATGCCTGTAATCAACCCGGCCCTTTTCTGGCCAAGGACTGCTGCTGAAAGGGGGAAAAGTACATAGGCGAATCCCGGGGAAACCAGTAAGAAAACTTTGTAGAAGGGCCGGGCAAGTTTTTCAGTACCGGCCAGGACGATACCTAAACCCGCAATTTGCCAGATAAACAAAAACAGAAAGTATATGAACAAGTTTGCTTTAATAAGGATTTTTATCCTGGCTTTTACGGTCCATACGAGGAGAGCGAGATATATCATCGATGCTATGAGCTCGATAAACGGTGCAAGATAGCTCATAATCTATATATATATCGATTTCATTAAAAAATCAACAAATCAATACAATATCTCTAAAATGTGGATGCTGTTGGTTCAGGGGCCCGATTACGTCACCATCTATCATCCTTATTCCGGATGGTCAGGAGTGCTGCATCTGCTGGGATATCGTGTATATCAAAAAAAAACATTATACGCTATAAAGAAAAGGTCATGACAGAATTGAAAAACTTCTTAGAGGAACTGAATGCACAAGTGATACTGGGAGACGGGGCGGTTGGCACCAACCTCCTTGCGTATAAGTTAAAATATAAAACATGCGTGGAACACCTCAATCTTACGGAGCCCCATAAAGTGATGCAGCTCCATAAGGACTATGTAACCGCCGGAAGCAGGATGATCAAGACCAATACAACCGGAGCCAATCCTCTCAATCTGGACAAATACGGACTCTCGGACTTTCAGGGGAGCATTATCCGCGCCGGAGTAACGCTGGCCAAGAGGGTTTCCGGAGACACGGTGTATGTAGCAGGAACTGTGGGGCCCCTTCCCATGATCAACGGAGAACCTCTTTCCGAGTCGGACATCCATGTATTGTTTACCAGTCAGATAGAATACCTGGTAGAGAATAATGTGGATCTGCTGCTCTTTGAAACGTTTGTCGATCTTTTCCAGCTCGTTTCTGCGGTACGTATCGCCAGGAACATTGCCGATCTTCCTATTGTGGCCCAACTGGCTTTCGAGATGAATGGGAAAACCTTAAGCGGTGATGTTCCGGAAGAATTCGTGTCCCGGGTGGGTGCAGCAGGAGCTGATGTAATCGGTACGAATTGCGGAGCAGGAGTCTCCGCTGTATCCAATGTTATCAAGAAAATCGCCCCCTACAACGTTCCTATGAGCGCATTTATGAATGCCGGTTTTGCCGAGAGGACCGGCAACCGAAAGGTATATATTGCGCCATCGAACTACATGATCAGTAAAGCCTTGAGCCTGGTGGCGCAAGGGGTGCGGCTGATCGGAGGGTGCTGCGGAACAACGCCGGAAACGATCTCTTCCTTTGTATCCGCTCTGAAGACAGAGACAACGCCGAAAAGACGTATCAGCCCGGGAGTGAAATTTCAGGAACAGGGTACTAAAGAACAACGTTCTCCGGTCCATGTTCCGGAGATTCCGAAAGGCATTCTTTTCGAATTGAATCCTCCGAAACGGTTCGATATGAAAAGGATCATAGAGAACGCCGTCTCTCTGCACCGGGCAGGGGTCAAAGCCGTCACCCTTACGGACAACCCTATGGCTTCTATTCGGGTGGATGTGCTTACCGTAGCCGGAATGATTCAGCATGCCGGTGTTCCTGTGGTAGTCCATGTTACAGGCCGGGACCGGAATCGCATTGCCCTGCAGTCTTATCTTATGGGAGCTCACGTTCTGGGCATACGTTATCTTCTGTGTACTACCGGAGACCCGATCCGGATGTACCATGAAACCAACACCACTGGAGTCTTCGACCTTACATCGACAGGCCTTGTGAAAATGGCGTCCGATTTCAATGCTGGCAGGAGGATGTATGGGGAATTGAAAACTTCCTTTGCCATCGGTGTTGCTGTTAATCCCAATGCCCGTTCCATCCTAGCACAGGTTGAAAAACTGAAACGGAAAGTGACTGCAGGCGCTCACTTCGCCCTGACCCAGCCGGTATTCGACCTTAACCGGTTCGGCATGCTGCAAAATGCCCTGAAAGAACTGGAAGTGAATATTCCCATATACATCGGT
>JAJSAL010000175.1 GCA_024274705.1 Spirochaetota bacterium | reverse complement strand
TGGCACCCGGCACCTACACTATCGAGCTGAAAGATTCGAAGAAGTGGGAAGACGGAAGTGCTACGGTGTACCTTAAAGGCAACGACCAGGTGAACATCAACCTGAAACAGGCCCGGGCGACGGTCATGGCCATGAAGCCGGACCCGGATTTTATAGTGTTCATTGATGGAAAACCGGAAAAACAGAACCCCTTCCGGGTACAACCTGGGGAACATGACATCACCTTTACCTTAGGCGGAATGTCCGCAACGGAAACTTTCAATTTCGAACCCGGGGAAGCATACCGGATTATTCCCACGATGAGCCTGAGCATCGAATAGCACCGACTAGTGAAGTGAACAATCGACAGAAGCCGTCCGACCACATATATGTGTTCGGACGGCTTTTTTTTACCAGATGACATCAGTATAAAAAGCAGAAATCAAATTGTCTTTCGTAACAATGGGCAAGTTGTGCAATTCGGCTGTAGCAATAATGCACCTGTCTGCGGGATCCCGGTTATCCCACTCCAGATTGATATTCCTGATCCATACGTTTTCGTCCACCGGGATAATATGAAAATTATTCACTGATCTGAGTCTGCTTACATATTCCTGTAAGGTAACAGGAATAGACAGCTTGCCTTTCTTCATCTTGATACCGATTTCCCACACTGAAATGGAAGATATCACCGCCCCGGTTTCCGGGATAGCAAGACAGGCTTCATTCGCCCTTTTTGATAATTGTTCCGGATCCAGAGTCCACCAGAGAAGTGCACAGGTATCAAGGAGAATCATGAATCACATATCCCACTCTTCGGTTTCCGGTTCCAGGACCGTATCATCAATATGGACTTTACCCTGAAGATCCCGGAATGCCGCATCCACTGAAGCTTTTGGAGCGATAGGAACAACCCGCAGAGTTGGTTTTCCGTGACTGGTCACGAGAATTTCTTCCCCGGTCTGCTCTACTTTCCGGAAATATTCCAGCATCTTCGCTTTCAACTCGCTTTTTGAAACAGTTATCACTTCATATCCCCACACTCACACAAGATTTATAACCAGTCATGACCAGTAATAATTTACCATTAATCGTGGTGCTTGACAATGAGAACGGCTCTCTATAGTGTGTTCCCTAACTTTCGGAAGTCTGGAGGAGACCCGTGATTCGAGCAGAAGACCTTACAAAACGGTATGGACAGCATACCGCGGTGGATTCATTAAGCTTTACCATCGAAAAGGGGGAGATTCTCGGCCTTTTAGGTCCTAACGGCGCGGGGAAAACAACGGTTATGAATATCATAACAGGGTATCTTTCCGCTACCGAGGGTACCGTGTATGTCGATGGTTTAAATATCCTGGACAAACCGGAAGAGGTGAAAGCCAAGATCGGCTATCTGCCGGAAGAGCCCCCCCTGTATTTAGAGATGACGGTGACAGAATACCTGAACTTTGTGGGGGAACTGAAAAAAGTCCCCAAAGGGAAGATGAAATCAAATCTTGAAACAATCATGGACCAGGTCAAAATAGAGGATGTATCGCACCGGCTGATCCAGAACCTCTCCAAGGGATACAGGCAGCGGGTGGGACTTGCCCAGGCCCTCCTGGGCAACCCGGATTTCCTGATCCTGGACGAACCCACCGTGGGGCTGGACCCAAAGCAGATAATCGAAATACGGAATCTTATAAAAGAACTGGGCAAGGATCACACGATCCTCCTGAGTTCCCATATCCTTCCCTAGGTGAGCGTCGTGTGCGACCGGGTAATCATCATCAATCAGGGAAAGATCGTCGCCAGTGATACACCGGAGAATCTGTCTAAACGTCTTTCAGGGACAGGCCAGATCCTCTTAAGGGTACTCGGCACTGAGGATGAGGCAACGAAGCTCCTGGAAAGGATACAGGGGGTCGAGGAGGTCATTCCACAAGGATCTCTGGAAGAGGGTACCCTGGATATCGTGGTTAAAGCAGGCAAAGACACGGATATCCGCCGGGGTGTATTCGATACGCTTTCGAAGGCACATCTGCCTGTTCTGATGATGCGGCCCATCGATATGTCCCTGGAGGAGATATTCCTTCATCTTACAACGCAGGAACAGGGGGTATAAGAAAAAATGTTCGCAATTTTCAAACGTGAGCTGAAAACGTACTTTCTTACGCCGACGGGTTACATATTCCTTGCCCTGTTTCTTCTTATTACGGGGATATTCTTCGCATTTTCCAATCTTTTCCCTTTAAATACGAATTTCGCACCTTATGTGAGCAGTATCCTGTTTCTGTTTCTCCTGTGTGTACCCATTCTGACGATGCGTCTGATGACCGATGAAAAACGATTTAAAACGGACCAGCTTCTTTTAACATCACCGATTAAAATCGTAGATATCGTCCTCGGAAAATACTTTGCCGCGGTTGTCATTTTTCTCATCGCGTTAGGTGTAACGGTGCTCTATGCGGTAATCATAGCCATCCATGGAACCCTGGATCTCTGGCAGACCGTCGGTTCCTATATCGGATTCATCCTGCTGGGGTGCTCCTTCATCTCCATCGGCCTTTATGTTTCCACTGCTACGGAAAACCAGGTAATCGCAGCTATCGTAACCTTCGGTGCCCTTCTTATCGTGTGGATCATGGATTTTATCCGTCAGGGGGTTCCTACAGACAACATTTCCGGAATGATCTTCGCCATAGCCCTGTTTGCAGCCCTTAACATCTGGATATGGTTCTCCACTCGAAACCTGATCATCCTGATCGGCACAGCAGCGGTGAGTATAGTCGTATTTCTCCTCATCTTTTTCCTCTCCGGCGATGTGTTTACAGGACTGATCGGTAAAGTCTTAGGATGGCTCTCCCTGGTAAGCCGGTTCGAGAGTTTTTCCATGGGAGTTCTGAAAGTCGATACTCTCGTGTATTACATTACGTTTTCCGCTTTTTTCAACTATCTCACCGTCAGGTTGATAGAAAAGCGACGGTGGAGTTAAGGGAGCACGTTATGAAAAGACTTTCTAAAGAAACACTAAAAAATAAAAATGTCCGGTATGGCGGCTACGCGACCCTCATCACGATTGCAGTCCTTATAGGAGCCATCGTTATCAACCTTATCGTTCGGCAGGTACCGGGAGAGATCGATCTGACTAAGAACAAGCTCTTTACCTTAACGGACCAGACCAGGAAAGTGCTGGATAATCTTGATATCGATATCGCGATCTACGGACTGTACAAAACCGGGGAAGAATCGAAGGATGTTACCGCTGTGATCAGCAGGTATGAAAACAGTTCCGACCGTATCCGGGTAGAGTATATCGATCCGGACAAAAACCCCACTTTTGTTGCGAAATACGACACGGAAGGAAAGGGCATTCCCGCCGGCAGCCTCATCGTGGAGAGCGCGAAGGAATTCAAAGTTATCAACCCTTTTGACCTGTACGATATCAGTTACAGCAACGATGGACAACCCCGGATTATGGGCCTTTCCGCAGAATCCCGGATAACCAGTGCAATCCTCTTTGTGACTTCAGGTTATACCCCGGTTATTTATGAACTCACCGGCCACGGGGAGGCAAGCTTCTCCGCCTTCGGTATCACACCGACATTGGAAAAAGAGAATTACAGCGTCAGGCAGCTGAACCTGATCACCTCCTCTTCTGTTCCGGAAGACGCATCGGTCCTTGTGATCATGTCCCCAAAGTACGACTGTACACCCGGGGAAGCTGAGAAAATCCTCTCTTTCCTGGAGAACGGAGGACGGGGCATCATCCTTATGGATTTTATTTCGTTTCAGCCAATGCCGGTTTTCTCATCCATCCTGCAGAGTTTCGGCGTTGAAATTGTTCCAGGTATCATTATGGAAAGTGATCCAGGCCATCTCTATTCCGCGGAAATCCCGAATTTCATATCTCCGGATATGGCCCCCCATGAAATACTACAGCCTTTGATCGACAACAAGATGACCATGCTTCTTCCGAACACGCAGGCTATTCGTGAACTGGATATGAAAAAACGGGAACTGGAAATCACTCCCATTCTGACCAGTTCAAAAACATCATGGCTCCGTACGACCGAGAACTCTGCACGGAAACGGCTACCCACGGATATTCCCGGCCCCCTCGCAGCTGCGATGAGTATTACTAAAAAGAAGTTCGAAACGGATGAACCGGAAGGATACCGTATCCTGGTAGCAGGGACGTCCGGCATCTTAGCTCCGATTCCTCCCTTCGGCCTGCTCAAGGGAAATGTGGAGTTCGTTCTTAACTCCCTGTCCTGGGTAAACAGCAGAAGCGAGACGATTTCTATCCGGTCGAAGAGCCTGTTTAAACTGCCCCTGAGAATGTCCGCAGGCCAGGTAATTATCTATTCCGGAATTGTCATCCTGGTTATCCCCATTATTATCATCCTGTTCGGGCTCATCATCTGGCTGAGGAGAAGACACCTGTGACAAAACCGGTTCGTCTTATCATCATTTTCACAGTCATCACCGCCCTTATCCTCTCTTTTTTCCTTATCACCGCGAGGATGAAGAAGAAGGCGGAGCTGGAACGGGAAGCAGGTACAACAGAGGTGATCAGGATCACCGATATCGCTGAAGGAAAGGTTCGGACTATCACTTTGGAGAATCCGAAGGGACGATTTGTGTTCACCAGGGAGGGAGATTCCTGGCGGATCGAACCCGCACCTCCCTTCGATGTCATATATACCAATATCGACTCGATGGAGCGTGTCATCCGTTCAATGACCGCTGTCCGGGTTGTAGAGGAATCTCCGGAATCCCTCGGGCCTTACGGCCTGTCCCCTTCCTTGGGAACGGTAACTGCTGATCTCGAGGACGGAACACAGGTGGTGCTGAATATCGGTTCAATGACCCCTGAGAGAAGTGCATATTACGTACAGAAAAAGGGAGATCCCCGGGTTTATATCATCCGTTCCTACGCAGCGGCCCCGTTTCTTGCATCACTGAATGATTTCCGTCAGATGAGACTTACCCACATCGATAAGGAGACACTGCAGTATCTTCGGATAGTCTCAGACAGGACCATGGAATTCGTTCCCAGGGATAAAGAAAAGGATGCCCTTATCGCTCCATTCTCACAGTTTACCATGACAAAACCCTGGATGAATCGCAGGGGAACAGACACGGAAAAATTCTCCGCCTTTCTCGAATCCATCCCTTTTGCCTTTACAGTGTCCGAATTCATCGATGACGATCCTGAGGATTTAGGTGTCTATGGTCTCGAGAACCCTGAAAAAGAATTCGTGCTTCGGGATGCAGAACGTGAACTCCATGTACTTCTCGGAAATGCGCAGGAGGGATACGTATTTGCCCGGGAAAGCCAGGGCGGTCCTGTGTTCACCCTCCCCTCCAGGGACCTTGCGTTTATGAACCGCAAGCCTTTTGATCTTACCGATAAATTCGCCCTCATCATCAACATCGATTTTGTAGACCGCATCCTTTTCACTGCCGGCGCGGAAACGTATACTGCAGAGATTAAAAGAAAGCCCGGGGATGAAAATGACGAAGAAACTGAATACTATTTCAACGACAGGCAGGTAGAAGAGAAACCGTTCAAGGAATTCTACCAGAAAATCATCGGGCTTCTCTATGACGCGGAAAACCCGGAACCTCAAAAGGCGGAGCAGGACGGGAGACTGGGGACCTATGGATATCCGGAAGTTTCGATCGAATATTTTCTGAATATCCAGCCAGAGCCGGCCGTCTTAACTCTCTATCCCTATAACAGGGATTTCTACGCGGCAGCCCGGGACGGATTCTCGGAGTTCCTTTTATCCAGGAACCAGATAGAAACTGCCATCGATACTGCCCGTGATTTGGACACCGAGTAAATCGACGGGTAATCCTACTCTTTCCAGGGAAAAATCATCCCCTTGAAGGTCCTGGTTCCCACTTTTTCTCTTTCCTCTACCAGCAAGGCGTCCCAGGGAATCTCCTTTCTGTTTACATTCGGGTGTTGTTCCAGATAGTCGTATTTCAGCAGCCTGAGTTTGAGGGCTGCCCCGTGCCAGATAAGAATACCCATAATCCCCGGCAGGAGAAAAGCCGTAAAAACTGTCAATGCCAAGGTCGCAACAGTACCTATCCCTAAAAAAATGGTAAACCCGGTATTATCGAAGAGAAGAAGAAAACATTTCTTGAGAATTTTCTTCGGTTTGTCGTCCAGGCGTATCCGGACGGGAAAGTAATACTGCGCAGCAAGCCACCAGATTACGCTTATCCAAAAAATCAGTGAAAGTGCTCCAAGACCGAGGATGCCGCCCAGAGCGGAGTAAAACGGGAATGCAATGATGATAACGGCAAACTGTAATCCGGTTATCACACTCAAGGGAATCGTGGATTGCCAGATTTCCTTTACATACTCCCAGAATTCTCTGATCCCTGTCGATTTATAGTCAACAATATCCCTTGCCATGAGGGAAGCTGCGCCGGCGTATACATTGAACATGATTACGGCAATAAAAATCCCTGCGATTGCCCCTGCCAGGTTGAACCGGAGCAGGTACGGCAGGTATACGCCGATACCCATGAGAACGATAAACCCGAGATTGATAATCACAACCCGGATCATATTGTCCCAGAAATCAAAAAAAGCTTTTTTGATGAGGAATCCAATCATATCGAAAAGACTATAGCAGGTTGAAACAAAAACAACAATCGGGTAGGAGGCAGGCTCACACCTGCCGTCCTCCCACACCACCGGGCATACGGTTCCGTACCACGGCGGTTCGTAATCCATCGCGATACGTCAACAAACTGTCGACGAACGAGTACATACCAAGAGTATCAAAGTATC
>JAJSAL010000003.1 GCA_024274705.1 Spirochaetota bacterium | reverse complement strand
TCGAAACCAAGGGCTTCGAACTGCTCTTTTCCACACCGGGTGTTCAACCCGGTGAAGACGAACTCCTCTCCCTGGTCCCGGGCTGTGCCGGGTGGCTGGCAGGGGTGGAGAAGATCTCTTCCCGTGTGCTTAAAGCCGCGGTAGACCTTAAAGTGATCAGCAGAAACGGCACAGGTATCGACAATATAGACCTGGAATCGGCACGCAGGTTGGGCATAACCATAGCCCGGGCAGAGGGAGCGAATGCCAGGGGCGTTGCGGAGCTTGCCCTGGGCCTGCTGTTTGCCCTTTGCCGATCCATACCCTTCAGCGACAGCGCCATGAAAGACGGAGAATGGAGTCGGCGGAAAGGGTTCGAAATTGATGGCAGGACCCTCGGCCTTATCGGATGCGGAAAGATAGGTAAGATCGTTGCCTCCATGGCCATCGGCCTGGGTATGAAGGTGAAAGCCTGCGATATGTTCCCGGACAAAGGGTTTAATCCTGCCGGAGATTTTCAGTTTGTCGATTTCGACACTGTGCTGCGCGGGGCTGATATCATTTCTCTCCACTGTCCCCCCGGGGAGGACGGTTCACCCCTTATAGGCAGTGCTGAACTTAAGTCCATGAAAGAGGGGGCCTGTATCATCAATACCGCCAGGAGCGTACTGGTGGATGAGGAGGCTCTTCTTGCAGTCCTGGAATCGGGGAAACTCTTCGGCTATGCTACCGATGTGTTCAGGACCGAACCGCCGGAACCTTCATTACTGCTGCAGCACGAAAGGGTGGTAACCACACCCCACGTCGGCGGGTTCACCGAAGAGAGTGTCTCCCGGGCGACCAGGAAGGCAGTGGATAATATTATTGCCGTTCTGAAGCCATAGGTTAAGGAATGGCAGAGATAACCGCGTACCCGCTGGAGGATATTTCGTTTGTCCGGTACAGGTCGAATGCCCCTGTCAAGGAAAGTTTCTTGACATCCTGCAGCCCGTAGCGGCTATAATAAAAGGATGGGGAACGAAAACATGTTCGCCGAAGAGCGGAAGATAAAGATTGTAGAATTCATCCAGGAACACAAGAAAGCCACCGTAGGTGATCTGTGTGAAGAGTTCAGCGTGTCCAGTGCAACCATCAGGAACGATCTCCGGGACCTTGAACATTCCGGCGCTATCATCCGCACTCATGGCGGAGCTATTGTGAAATCGAAAGCCGGATTCGAGCTTACATCGAAACAGAAAAAAGTGAGGAGTTCGGCGGAGAAGAAGCGGATTGCAGAATGCGCTGTCTCCCTTATCGAGGATGGAGATACGATTATTCTGGACACGGGAACCACCACCCTGGAGCTGGCCCGATTGATGGGCAGAAGGAGAAATGTAACGGTAGTAACCAATGACTTCACTATTGCTGCTGTTCTGGAAGAGATCGAGGACATTCACACTATTTTCATGGGAGGGGTAGTACGTAAAGGATTCCACTGTACCGTAGGTGCCCCGGGAAAAGATATGTTGGAGAGGCTTACCGTGGATAAAGCATTTATGGGGGTAAATGCTCTCTCTTTTGAAAAGGGCGCGACAACACCGGACATTCAGCATGCAGATACTAAAAGGATGATGACGACAATTGCGGAAAAAGTGTTTATCCTGTGTGATTCCTCCAAGCTGGGAAGAAGCGCCTTCGCCCAGTTCGCAGCGCTGGAAGAGATAGATGCGATTGTCACTGACATAATTGAAGAAAAAGATAAAAAACGGTTCGAAGACGACGGCATCGAGGTAATCGTTGCCGATTGATACCCGGAAAGAGGGGTAATTGAGTCAACAACACCTTAAAAGGATGGAGCACCATGAATGAAATCTTGAAAAAAATAGGGGATTTTAAACTGGTCCCGGTAGTAAAAATCGAACATGCCCGGGACGCTGTGCCTCTTGGGGAGGCTCTCCTCAGCGGGGGGCTTCCTGTGGCAGAGATAACGTTCCGGACGGACGCGGCGGAAGAATCGATACGGAAAATCGTAACAGAGCTTCCTGATCTTTTTGTCGGTGCCGGAACTGTTTTGAAAGTAGACCAGGCAAAGCAGGCGGTGGATGCCGGGGCGAAGTTTATCGTTACTCCCGGATTCAATCCAAAGGTAGTTGACTACTGTGTAACCAATGGTATTCCAATAACGCCGGGAATCAATTCTCCCACCCAGATAGAAATGGCCCTGGACAGAGGCCTTGATGTTGTAAAATTTTTTCCCGCGGAGCCGTCGGGCGGACTGAAGATGCTGAAAGCGATGTCAGCTCCCTATGGGGAGGTGATGTTTATTCCCACCGGGGGGATAGACATAACTAATCTTAAGGATTATCTTAGTTTTCCGAAGGTGCTGGCGTGCGGAGGGAGCTGGATGGTAAAAGCGGGCTTCATCTCATCCGGGAAATTCGCAGAGATCACTGCAATAACAAAAGAAGCTGTTACCGTTATCAGATCATTATAATTGTATATTAACAGCCGCAGGGATGTAACGATAAAGGCGTAATTCTGGTTGCCCCCAGAGAATTGCCTCTTACTCTTCTGCGGCTTTTTTTACTACTTTTAAGGAGAGAAGAAGACCATGCAGTACAGAAAAATCGGCACAACAGATATCGACGTTTCCTCTATTTCTCTCGGGACCTGGGCAATCGGCGGCGGTCAGTGGTGGGGCGACACGGATGAAAAGGAAGCTATAGAAGCAATCCATGCCGGCCTGGATACCGGAATAAACTGTATAGACACCGCCCCGGCCTACGGATTCGGCCGGAGCGAGGAAATAGTAGGAAAAGCACTGGCTGGAAGACGGTCCGATGTCGTCCTCTCTACGAAATGCGGGCTCTGGTGGAAAGATTCACGGGGATCTTTCAGGTTCGAAGGGAACGGTAAAAAGGTTAATATATCACTCCACCCGGAAACGATCCGGGAAGAAGTGGAAATCAGCCTTAAAAGACTAAATACGGATTACATCGATATTCTTCACACCCACTGGCCTTCCATCGAACCGGATTTTACCCCCATATCGGAAACAATGGAATGTCTCACGGATCTTAAAAAGCAAGGGAAGATACGGGCGATTGCAGCCTCCAATGTGACAGTTGATCATATGAAAGAACATCTGGCCGCAGGTGTGCTGGATGCCATCCAGCCGCGCTACAGTATGCTGGATCGTGGAATCGAAAAGGAAATCCTTCCGTTCTGCATTTCCCACTCCATATCCACCCTGGTGTATTCTCCCCTGGAACAGGGCCTGTTAACAGGGCGGTTCGGCATGGATTATGTGATCCCGGAAGGGCAGTTCCGGAATAACCTTCCCTGGTTCCAGCCTGTCAACAGAAAACAGGTGCTGCAAACGCTGGAGGGATGGAACGACCTGACCGAAACGTATTCATGCTCAGTGTCTCAGCTCGTCATCGCATGGACCGTAGGGCAGGAAGGGATTACAACTGCGTTGTGCGGGGCCAGGAAAAAGGACCACGTACTGGAAAACGCAGAGGCGGGGAGGCTGATTCTTAAGCCGGAGGATATTCAGCGCATGCGGAAGGATGTGGAAACGTTAGGAGACCCTGAATAACCGTCCCGGCACGCGAAACAGATTGCTGAGATGCTGTTACCCGCCTTGAACAACCGGGACAACGCTGAACACGTCGTTGTCCCGTATCCGGGCCGTGCCCGGATCTATCAGGGAAATATTGCGTCCGTTATAGAGCACCGTATAGAGTAGTTTCCCCTGGGTGAGTTCTTCGAGCCTCCTGCCCACTTCATTGATACATGAGGAAAAATCAGCCGGTACCATAAGGTTTTCCTCTTTTAAGCCGATCCATGTGGCCACTGTTCCGAAATATTGTACTGTTACCGTTCGAGTTCCTTGTGCGTCCATCCTATACCCAGCTCAAAGAGTTTGCCCTCAGTGGGAATCCCTGTTTCAGGGTCCCAGCCCATCATCTCATAATAAAGTGTAATCGATTTTTCGAACTCTTTCCTGTCCATTTTAGTCCCTTTAAGGGGACCGCCGCCGAGGCCTTCGAAGAGCCTCTCCGGTAGTGTGTCGTCTTCCGGGGTGAGCCCGTGCTTGATGTTGAAACAACGGGTAAGGGTGGTTGCCCGTTCTCCGCTCTTCATGAGTTCCAGGAGGCTGGTATCCCATCCGGTAACGGCCCGGGTAATCTCCACCAGGTGATTGACCTTGAATGTGCGCACAGGTTCGAATGTGAAGATACAGAGATCAAGACAGTTGAAAAGACTCCAGTAGTGCTGAAGATAGGTAAACAGCTGAACCTTTTCTCCGCTCAAGGAGAGACTCGGGACCGGGTCCAGGATGCCCATAGGATATAAGGCTTTAAGGAACACGTTGGGATCGTCCGCAGTGTGGCTGTAGCCTGTAAGAGCTGAATCGAAAGCGCCGTCGTGTTCATGCTGCAGGTGGTCCGCTCCTGTTGGTGAAACAGCGTAGGCTAAGCCCACGCCGAACTTGGCTCGGGGTTCCGCCATGGCGAACTCCTGGCCTTTTACGTGCAAGGCATACTTTTCCGCGCCCTTTCCTATTTGTGAAGCCGCCCTGGCGGAACCCTCGGCCAATATATCGCCGAACCCTTTGCGTAAGGCGATCTTTTCGATCATTGTCAGCATGGCTTCGGCATTGCCGAAGTTCAGCTTAATACCGTCTGTTTCGTTTTCTGTGATAATTCCCTTTTCGAAGCACTCCATGGCAAAGGCGATGACTCCCCCCGTGGAAACCGTATCAAGCCCAAGCCGGTTGCACAGTTAGTGGGCTTTCGGGCCGGCATACATATCGCTTACCCCGCAAAGGGAGCCGAATGCGGCAAGGGTCTCGAACTCAGGCCCGCCGAATTTTGGATCGATCCGGTACGGTTTTTCCGCCTGGAACACCTGTTTACACCGTACAGGACAGGCATAGCAACCGTCGCTTTTTATTTTCAGTTCTCCATGCAGTTCATCTGCGCTGTAGGTCAGTTCTTTAAAATGGCCGGAAGTAAAGTTTCGCGTAGGAAGAGATCCGGCGGCCTGGGCTCCGAAGTAATAGTCACTGGTTCCATGGTTGTTCTGACCATTGTTATCCGCGTTGGAGTGGAAATTTCTGGCAAAGAATCGGGCCAGTTCCTTAAGCTTAGGTAAGTCTTCGAACTCAAGTTTGTTCGTTCCCCGTACGACTACAGCTTTGAGGTTTTTAGACCCCATAACTGCCCCCATGCCGGTCCTGCCGTGATAGTGAGTGAGGTCATGGGCGATCCCCGCGATCCTCACCAGGTTTTCACCGGCAGGGCCGATGATAAGAGACCTGATCCGCTTATTCTCCAGTTCCCGTTCCAGGATATCAAAGGTTTCTCCAGTCTCTTTACCCCACAGGTGGGATGCGTCTTTTATTTCGATGGTGTCGTTATGGATCCAAAGATAGACAGGTGAGGAAGCCTTTCCCTGGACGATAATGGATTCGTATCCTGCAAATTTCAGTTCAGGTCCCCAGAAGCCGCCGGATTCTGATTCCCCGTACAGGCCGGTTAAGGGGGATTTTGCCCCTACGGAATGCCTGCCGAAACCCGGAACCGGCACTCCGGTAAGTACGCTGGCGGTGAACACCAGGGTGTTTTCTTCACCCAAAGGATCCGTGTCTTTCGGTATTTCCTTAAGCAGATAATAGGCGATGATTCCCCTTCCACCGATATATTTCCGGAAGAATTTTTCTCCCGGCTGTTCGAAAGTAATTTTCCTGGTGGTAAGATTGACTCTGATAATCTTGCCGCTGAATCCTTTCACGATGGATATCCTCCTGGATAATGTAAATCAAACTCTTTTACATAACCGGTAATTGCGGACCGGTCCGGCAGTATTCCGATTTTATAGCTGAAGGTGCGTGATTCCCCCGGCTTAAGCGTGGATAAACGGCCGTATATACCGTCTCCATTCTTTGCCTCGTCGTTCCAGGGTTCCACCTTCTCAGCAGAACTGTACAGCCGGGTGTGTTCACTTACAACAGGGAAACCGAAGTTTATATGGTAAAGTAGCATAAACGGGGTTTCGTTATACCCCTGGTTTTCGACGATATCCATTTCTTAATTTCCTTATTGTAGAGTCTCGGTATGGTGTGTCTTACCTCCCCTTACTTTTGGTATCAGATGCCGCAATCTGCAGTGAATCCGCCATCCACAGGAATAACAGCTCCCGTGACAAAACTTGCCTGATCTGAAACAAGCCAGAGGGCAGCTCCTGTTATTTCGTGAGGTTCTCCCAGGCGGGCCATGGGAACTGCCTGAAGAATCGCCCGGGCACGATCGGTAAATATGCCGTTTTTTTCATCGAACAAAAGGAACCGGTTCTGATCTGTCAAAATAAATCCCGGAGCAAGGGCGTTAACCCGAATCCTGGTGGAATAGGTGTGCGCCATATGAACCGAAAGCCAGCGGGTAAAGCTGTTCACTGCGGCTTTGGCATCAGAATAGGAAACAGCTCGAGAGAGGGGCAGAATTCCGGCAATGGAAGAGATGTTGAGGATTACCCCTTCCCCTTTCCCTGCAAAAACCCTGCCTACAGATTGGCACGGCAGGAGGGAGCTGAAATAATTAAGGGTCAGCCCTTTCTCCATAGCACCTAAGGTGATATCAAAAAAAGACAGATCTTCCGAAGTGGTTGCGTCCTTAAGACTCCCTCCTGCGCCGTTTATCAATATATCGATAGTAGAGTAGCGGTTCATGGTTTCCTTTGTTGCTTCTTTTACCGCTTCCGGATCTGTAACATCGCATTGAATGAAAACAGCTGTACCTCCGGAGGCTCTGATGTGCTCAGCCGTTTCCGTGCCCCTTTCCATAGATATATCCCAAATAGAGAGACGAACTCCCTGCCCGGCTAGTGTGCATGCTATGGAACCGCAGAGTGCCCCCCCGGCTCCCGTGAGTACTGCAGTTTTTCCTTCTAATCCAAGATCTAAACTCATGGCTGCCTCAATTCACCTGCCCTTTAAGCAGCTATCAATGGTTGTGATAGTGTTAAAATATTCACTATATTGCGCCATACTAATACTAAATAAATAGATAATAGTATACAAAAATAGCATATGTAAATATAGTTGTCAATGATTAAGATCTGTATTGTACTCTAATAATTATAATAATTGACATATATAAGTATTTAGAATACCATTCTATTCCTATGCTGATTAATAAGCCGGGTTCTTGTGAAAGACGCCATTGGAATTCAATATATTTGACTATTGGTCTCAAATGGTATAGGTTTGTATACACTTAGTTTCCCAAGAGGGACCGGTATGTCCGATGTATATTCCGTTTTATTTGACAGAATTCTCACAGGTTATTATCCTCCGGATACAAAACTGAAAGAGGAGGATTTGGCAGAAGAATTCAAAATAAGCCGCACCCCAATAAGAGAAGTGTTGAATCAGCTTGCCCAGGATGGCCTGGTGGATAAGGTACCAAAAAAAGGCACCAGGGTGATAGGATTTTCCGTAGATGACGTAGAAGAGATATACGAAATAAGAAAATCGCTGGAGATTCAGGCTTTAAAGTATTCGGCTTCATTTCTCAGTATCCAGGGTTTAAAAGATATCCGGGCAGTAATTCAAGATTTACAAAATAGCGATGATTACGTTGCTCATGAAAGAGTTGATGCAAAACTACACGGATATTTCATTCAGGCCAGCGGTAAAATGCGATTAATTCGAATGCTTGACCAATTATATCGGCTGATCCAGGGATTTCGTGACCTAGGATTTAAAAATCCTAAAACCCGGGAGAGAGCGGTAAAAGCGCATCTCGCACTGATAGACGCGTTGATTCTCAGGGATATCGATGAAGCGGTACGGGTACTCGAAGATCACATTGAAGAAAGTAAAAATAACGCGATTGTACAGCTTTAATCCAAATCTATGAAGTGAATCAAGTCTGTGTAACTCCGTCGCGAGCTTTTGAAAGTCCCAAAGCAGATTTTCACCCTCATATTTTACAGGATAAATTGTAAAGGTCCTGATATGAAGTATTATTATCTCTAGATATATAATAATATGTACACAATCAAAAATTATAAACCTTATTTAATACTGATAAAACGTATAAATGTATAAGAAATAAACAAATATTTGACAAATAATATTTTATATGATAATAATGGAATGCAAGGACTGTTTGATTGGGGTGCTTATAGGATTATCCTGGTAGACACAGCATCTTTTCCGGATATGTGTCTAAGTTTGTATATGTATATAGAAAGGAGGATTGCCGAATCGATATTACAAAAAAATAGAGAAGGGTAACTGTGGGGAAGGAATATTATCAAACCAACTGTATAAGGAGTGAAATATGAAAAAGATGTTATTTATAATCCTGTGTGGGATTCTCGTATCAGGAGGATCGTTGTTTGCAAAAGGTCAGCAGGAACCAGCTAACACCGGTGGAACATCTGCTGATGGTCTCAGAGAAGTTACCGTTGGCCTGGCATGGAACGTAAAAGATGATGCGCTCATCGTTGCCTGGGAAGACTACATGGTTGAGTACAGTAAAGAATACGGAAGAGAAAATGGGCTGGATATCAAATGGATTATCAATGTAGCGGACAGGGACCCTTCTAGACAAAATGCGAATATAGAAGATTTAATCGTACAGAATGTAGATCTTATTATTACCCGTGCAGAAGATGGCGCTACCATCGGATCTGCGATTAAAGCGGCAAAAGACGCCGGGATCCCGATTATTACCTTTGATAGAGAATCCAAGACAGAAAAACCTAATGCTCATGTGGGAGGTGATGGTTTTGGTATGGCGTATGAAGGTGGCAAAGCCTTTGCTGCGCTCCTCAAAGAAAAGGGAATTAAAGGAAAGGTAATCGAACTTCATGGCGACATGAAAGACCAGAATGCTATCGATTTTCATAACGGTTGGGACAAAGCTGAGAAAGAATTTGGCCAATGGGAGACTATTGTAACCATTCCTACAGAGTGGAAACCGGAAAAGTACGAATCGGGCTTGACTAATGCTCTGCAGAGTCATCCTGAAGCAAATGCTATCTATATTCAATCCGATTTCGCCATGGATGCAGTTCGTGCGGCACTGGAAAAAGCGGGAAGGTGGAAAAAGAGCGGAGAAGAGGGCCATATGTGGATTTATTCCAATGTAGCCGCTACTGCTGCGCTTCCTGCAATAGAGCAGGGATATATCGATGTTACCGGTGTCTGGGATGCTTATTACCATTCTGTAGAGGCAGTTAAAGTTATGGTTCGTCTGTTAAATGGTGAACAAATGGATGGTGCAATGTTCAAAGTCCCAGGAAGGATCATCAATCCTGAAACGGTAAAAACTATTGAAAAACTTTGGTCCAGGGATTATGCTAACTGATGACTTTTCCTATGGCAGGTCCCGGGTCAGGGACCTGCCGGTTTATTGAATCTTAATTTAATGTAAGCCGGAATTTTTTCAATATCATGGTTAAAAAGCAGAAAACAAATAACATAAAAAATATTCTTCTTGTAAGCCTGCAACTGGTACAAGCTTCCTCTCTCCTCATTTTCGGTATCATAGCGGTAGTTCTTTCGATAACGGTACCACATTTTTTAAGTGTTCGAAATATTATCAATCTGCTTACCCAATCTTCTACCATTGGGTTGATGGCTATTGGAATGACAATCGTACTTATTCTCGGGGGTATAGACCTCTCAATTCCTGCTACAATGGCATTCAGCGGTATATTGGGTGCGATGTATATGCGGGATGTAGGAAGCCCTATCGTTGCATGCATAATTATGATTGCTGTTGGACTCTCTGTAGGATGTATAAACGGTTGGGCAGTAGCTAAGTTAAATATGATACCCTTCATTGTCACACTTTCTATGCAGGCTATTTTAACAGGAAGTTCGATTTGGCTGACAAATAATGATAGTGTGTATAACCTTCCCCAGTCTTTTGCGTCAACCATACTGGTGCGGATGGGAATTGTTCCCCTTCCCGTTTTAAGTTTAATCGTAGTCACTGCTATTATTCATATTGTGTTGAAAAGGAGTTTTTACGGAAGGTGGGTGTATTCTGTTGGAATAAACAAGAATGCTGCGAAAGTGTGCGGCATTCCTGCAACAAAAGTCGTTTTTTCGAGTTATCTCTTTTCCGGTTTGTTTGCCGGCCTTGCTGCAATAATTGTTACTGCGAGACTTAATTCAGCTTCCGCAACCATGGGATCTGAAAGTATCGTTCTGGATATCGTAAGTTCCGCGGTGATCGGAGGTGTAAGTATATACGGCGGGGTGGGTACGGCGTTGGGTGCTGTTGTCGGCGCGATTTTTATAACAATTATATCAAACAGCATGAATCTGCTCCATGTTCCATACTATCTGACTCTTGTCATAAAAGGTGGCGTGATAATCAGCGTTGTTGCACTTGACTCACTACGTACAATCAGGCGGACCTAAATGAACCAGCCATACCTGGAAATGGACAGTATTTCGAAACAGTTTTCCGGCATCTATGTCCTTAAAAATGTAAGTTTAAAAGCATTCGAGGGAGAAGCTCTGGCGCTGCTGGGAGCCAACGGTGCGGGTAAAAGTACTCTTATGAATATTCTCGGTGGAGTACTCCATCCCGATGAGGGCAGGGTGTTGATAAAGCAAAAAGTAACTGAGATTAGAAGTACAATCGACGCAGAAAAAATCGGAATAGGCTTTATTCACCAGGAACTGGCGCTATGTCCAAGTATGAGCGTTGCTGAAAATATTTTTATCAGCAGGTTTCCGATTAAAAATGGTGTAATCAAAAAAAAATTTATAGAGCAGAAATCCAATGAAGTGCTGAAGCGACTCGGATGTTCAATCGATGTAAAAAAGAAGATAAGGGATTTAAGTGCTGGGGATAAGCAGCTTGTCGAAATCGCCAGGGTGCTTATCAGCAATGCGCACATCCTGATTTTCGATGAGCCGACATCTTCCCTCGCAATAAATGAAAAAGAAAGATTTTTTAAAATAATCAGCTCTCTGAAGAGGGAAAACAAAGTTATTATCTATATTACGCATTTTCTTGACGAAATCTTTTCTATTTGCGACAAGGTCCAAGTGCTCAGAAACGGTGAAACTGCGGGTATCGTAAACGTTCACGATTTGAATCACCATGATATCGTGACCCTGATGGTAGGAGAAATAGAAACTGATACGGCTCAAAAGGCAGCCCCGGTTCAAAACAGGGAAAAGGTATTACGTGTTTCAGATCTTAAAAGGCTCGATGTTCTGAACTCCATGAGTTTTGACCTGTATAAAGGAGAAGTGCTGGGACTGTGGGGTTTAATGGGGTCCGGCAGGACCGAGCTGATACGTGCAATAAGAGGGCTGGATGAGCTCGATAGCGGACAAATAGAAATTAAAATCGATAAAGAGCTTCGACCTGTTGCACCGGATAAAACAAAAAAATGGATTGGACTAATTACTGAAAACAGGAGAGAGGACGGTCTGTTCCTTCCACTATCGGTTAGAGAAAATATATCTGTAGCCAGTTTACCGTCATTGTTGACAGGTAATAAATTCTTTGTAAACACGAAGAAAGAAGAAAAATTATCAAAAGAACTGGTTCGAATGCTTGATATAAAAGTTACCGGTATCCAGCAGTCAGCGGGTACTTTGAGCGGGGGAAATCAGCAAAAGATGATTCTCGCTAGATGGCTGGGGAAAAAGCCACCAATATTTATTATGGACGAACCGACACGGGGAGTCGACGTAGGTGCTAAGAATGAAATTCACAAAATTATTAAAAATCTCGCTAGAAAGGGGTTCAGTATTCTGCTTATTTCATCAGAGATAGAAGAAATAATGGAGCTCAGCGACAGGTATCTGGTTTTACGCAGAGGCAGTATAGTAAAAGAGCTGCCGGGAAATTCCTCGAAAAATGAGTTAATGCTCTGGGCGGCAAAAGGGAAGAATAAGGAGGCAACAGGATAACGATGGCAAATAGCGTTTTACTTCACCGAGTGAAGAACACCATTGTCTCATACGGTTTTGTTATCATTTTTATTCTCGTCTTTATCGTTTATTCTGTAAGCGCCGACAGTTTTTTTACTCTCAAGAATGTCATGAACATGCTTCACTCAGCCGTTCCACTTATGGTGATTTCCTGTGGTATAGGGATGGTCATCATTTCGGGTCAGATCGATATATCGGTAGGTTCAATTGCCTTTCTCACCAACAGCATAGGTACGGTACTCATGGTGAAAGCGGGGTTCCCTATAGCTCTCTGCTTTCTTATTACTCTTTTTTGCGGTATGCTTCTGGGGGCACTAAATGGGTTTTTTACTGTAGTGCTAAGGGTAAGTCCGCTCATCGTAACACTAGGTACACTTATTTCCTTTCGGGGGATAGCTCTGCAGATAACCAACTCCCAGGTAATCGGGTTGCCCGAATCTCTCCGGGCGTTTGGCAACCTTCGAACTGGTATTATTTTTATTGATATTATTTTTTGTCTTGTAGTGCTTTTAATTTTTCATATAATCCACATAAAAAGGCCCTACGGAAGATTTGTTACTGCCATAGGAAATGATTCAGGTATAGCGGAAAAACTGGGAATTCATGTAAACCTTGTAAAATTTTCTGTGTTTATCATATCAGGGACCCTGGCAGCGCTTGGAGGTTTTTTCTCTATGACTCAGGTTGGTGCCATTAATCCTCTTCTTGGTTCCGGAGCCGAGTTTTCCGGTATCGCTGCGGTTATTATTGGGGGGATCAGCCTTTTTGGAGGGGAAGGTAATATTCTTCCGGGTATATTTTTTGGTGTGCTCCTGCTCATTGTTATTGAAACAGGACTGAACCAGATCGGTGTTTCTCCATATGCATATCCTTTCGTCAGGGGAGGAATTATTTTCATTGCCATGTACGCGGATTCTCTGAGAGTAAAAGCACGAGAGCGGAAAAGCTGAGGAAATATCGTTTGAATATGCATTATTTTTTTTGGTTTAATACGCCAGGTAAGGTATGTAACCTTGCATAGTGTTGAAACAAAAATGTTATCCCAAGCCCAGTCTACAATTGTTTTCAACCGATTTTTTTAAAGAGGCTCTATAGTCTCCCGAACCAGGTGTATAACCATTCTCCTGTCTTCCGAGCCGTGTGAGGGGGTGTCGTCACCCGCCTTTTACAACAGTCTGCAGGATCCGGTGTTTACTGTTACGGATGTGTTTCGCAAGGAATTCCTTGGCGGAATTTATGTCCCGGATAATAAGGGCATCCAGCAGCTCCACATGCTCTTTATGGGTAATACCACGGACATCTTCACTTTCAAAACCCAGTTCTCTGAATGTCTGCAGTAAATGGAAAAGCTGTTTGATCATGCTGATAAGCCGGCGCTGGCCGGATGCTTCTGTCAGGTACCGGTGCAGCCTGGCATCCAGGGCTGCGTGTTTGCTGCAGTCTTGCTCATTTTTAATATCGATTATTTCGTTTCGGATCTCCATGAGACTCTGGATACTCAACGAGGGTGCAGAATATTCAAGGGCCAGAACTTCCAGCATTCTCCGTATCTCGTAGATAATGTCCAGATCATCCGCGGTAAAAGCGAACACCCTGGCTCCCCGGTTGGGAATGATCTGTACCAGGCCGTCCTGTTCGAGGATCCTGAGTACTTCCCGCACCGGCGTACGGCTTACCTGGTATTCCTCAGCAAGTTTGTCTTCTTTAAGCCAGGAGTCGGCAGGAAATTTGTTTTTAATGATCCTGTCGAAGAGGGAAGTGTAGATCTCTTCTATCGGTTTTTTCTGTGCCACCCGTACAGTGTAATATAAAATCAGACCTTGTCAATCGGGTTTTGACGGTCTTTCATAGTAATTCGTATACAATGTGATAAAATTGTTGACAAGATAAAGGGAAAAAAATATGATTATATACAACATGGTCTGCATGGCCTTGGGAGGAACTGTTGATTCACCATATTGAGCACGTGGGTTTAAGCGTTTCCAATCTGGAGCGTTCCATCGAATTTTATACTGAGAACTTCAATTTGAAAGTAGAGCGTATCCTCGAACCGTCGAAAGATCTTCCGGTAGACAAGATTGTCGGGATTCCCGGTTGTACCGTCCGGATCGCTCACCTTGCCTCCGGCTGTGCCATGCTGGAGCTCTTCGAATACACGGATCCGAAAGGAAAACCTGTATCTACCGATGCCACTCAGGCGGACAAAGGGTTTATCCATATGGGATTTAAAACCACAGATCTTCCGGAAGAGTACACCCGCCTTTCCGCCAAGGGAATACGTTTTTTCGGTGAACCCGTTGAGATCAGACCGGATGTGTGGGTGGTCTATTTCTACGGTCCTGACGGGGAAGTGTGTGAACTCAGGCAGACCTGAGGCAGGAGGAACAACGATGAAAGGATTTTTTGGAAGAGTGCTGCGGATCGATTTGACAGGGAAGACCTTCGTATATGAAGATATTCCCGATGAGGTATTGAAACGTACTTTAGGCGGTAAGGGGCTGGGTATCTACTATCTTCTGAGAGAGAATCCCGAAGGTGTAGACCCCCTTTCTCCGGATAACTTATTTCTTATCGCAACGGGTCCTGTTACCGGTACCAGGGTGTGGAGCCAGTCCCGGTTTGCCGTTTTCACCAAGAGTCCCGCTACATGCGGGTTCGGCGAGTCCTACTGCGGAGGCTCCCTGGCGCCAAAGATAAAAGGGTGCGGAGTGGATGCGGTCATTATTAAGGGTGCCTGCAGTTCCCTTACACGGCTCTCCGTCGATGAGGATGGTGTGGAATTTCACGAAGCTATAGCGCTTGCAGGTATGGAAACCTATGACACTGAAAAGTACATAAAAGCGAACTCAAAACCAGGTGCCGGCGCAATGGTCATCGGCCCTGCCGGAGAAAACCTGGTAGTCAGCGCGTGCATTAAGTCCGATAAATGGCGCAGCCTGGGCCGGGGCGGCATGGGGGCCGTCCTTGGGTCTAAAAAGGTTAAAGGGATAAGCTTCTGCGGTGTAAAACAGGCTGAGATCGCAGATGAGGACAAGCTTAAGCAAGTGATTAAAGCTGTGGCACAGATGGGTAAGGAATCCCCGGTAACCCGGGTGTACCAGAACTACGGCACCCCCAGCCAGGTAAAGGTGACCAACATGGCGGGCTGTTTCCCAACCCGTTACTGGCAGTCCGGACGGTTCGAAAAGTATGAAACCCTGACAGCCGACTACATGCATGATCACTTTGACGTGTCCCGTCACGGGTGCCCCACCTGTTTCCTGCAGTGTACGAAACAATCCGTGGTCAAAGGGGGAAGGCATGCGGGGCTCGAGATAGAAGGTCCGGAGTTCGAAACGATCTATGCAATCGGCGGTCTTAACTGTATCGAGGGACTCGAGGAAGTGGCTTACTTAAACGATGTGTGCGACCGCCTCGGGCTGGACACCATGAGTGCCGGAAACCTCTCGGCGTTCGCCATTGAAGCGTACAAGCGGGGAAAGAGCGGCTTTGTCATAGAGTACAACGATCCGGACAGGACAGCCGAACTGTACCGGGCAATCGCGTACAGGGAAGGTATCGGGGATCTTCTCGCTTCCGGCATCAGAGAGGCGGCGAAGAGTCTTGGTCTTGAAAACATCGCGGTCCATGTGAAGGGGCTGGAACCCGCGGGCTTCGATCCCAGGGTGCTGAAAGGGATGGGTCTTTCCTATGCTACGGCGGCCAGGGGAGCCTGTCACCTTAGGGGGACATTTTATAAGGCGGAGCTTTCCGGCCAGATACCGAAAGAACAGATCGAAGGAAAGGCGGAACTTCACATCGACTACGAGGACCGGGCTGCTTTGTTTGACACCCTTATCCTGTGCAGGTTTTTCCGTGACTTCATCAAATGGGACGAACTTGCAGGACTCATCCAGGGTTCCACAGGGCTGGTGCTTACGAAAGAAGAGCTTCAACTTCTGGCTAACCGGATAACCCGGGAAACGCGTCTTTATAATAGAAGAGAAGGGCTTGGGAGTTCCGAGGATACCCTTCCTCCCGCACTGCTGGACAATCCGAATGTGGAAGGAGCCGTGCTTACGGGCTCCGAACTGAAGACCATGATAGATGAATACAATTCGATAAGGGAAACCAGAAATGAAAAAGCAGAAACTACAGTGTGACTTCGACTGGATAAAAATAACCGGTACCGGTGAGGATGCCGGGAAGATGGGCCCCATCAAGACGAGCAGGATCCTCTTCGAGACAATTCTCATACACGAATTCGAACACGCTCTTCTGTCCATGAAAAACAATGACTGCGTATGGGGACCGGTACACACCAGCGTAGGTCAGGAAGCGGTCGCATCAGCCATGATATCCGCCCTTAACAAGCAGGACAAGATTACAGGCAGTCACCGTGCGCATCACCAGTTTTTGAGCAAGGCACTACATTACGTGCTGGATGAAAGCTGGGACCCGGTACATGATGACCTGCCCGAGGCAGCCGGCGAAGTTGTCACGAAAACCATGGCGGAGATCATGGGTCTTGCACCGGGTTACTGCGGCGGCAGGGGCGGCTCCATGCATCTTCGGTGGGCGGAAGCAGGTATCCTGGGAACCAACGCCATCGTTGCCGGGGGTATTCCCCTTGCAACAGGAGCTGCGTATGCGGGAAAGTTCCTGGAATCCGATGGTATTATCGTCTGCTTTTTCGGCGACGGCGCTGTCAACCAGGGGGCGTTTCACGAGGCTCTGAACCTGGCCGGGCTGTGGAAGCTTCCCATCGTGTATGTGGTGGAAAACAACGGGTTCGCTGTAGGCACCCGTTTGTCCGATGCATCTCCGGTGGAGGACCTCTCCATCAGGGCAAGCTCCTACGGGATGCCGGGAAGGATTGTCGAAGGCAATGACATTCCGGGATTATTTTACACCATGGGAGAAACAGCGGAAGAAGTACGGGCAGGAAAAGGTCCCTGTATGATAGAAGTGAAGTGCTACCGCCATTATCACCATGCGGGGGATCAGCCGGGCAGTGCCTTCGGATACAGGAAGAAGGAAGAAGAAGCCGCGTGGCTCGAGAAAGACAGTTTAAAACTGTTTCCTGAACTCCTGCTCAAAGAAGGACTGCTTGAGCCGAATGATGTGGATAAACTGAAGAAGAGAGCCCGGGAAGTTGTGGACAGGGCCCGGGATTTTTGCACCGTTGAAGACGGATGCCGTGTTCGGGAAGAACTCTGGCCGGACCCGGCTTCTGCGGCTTTCGGTATGCGGAGTGACGGAAAAGAACTGGAACGTGTTGAGTACAGGGAACGGGAAGATTTTCAGCATTTTACCGACACCAGGTATTCCGATGCCATCGCAGCGGTCACCCGCCGGTGGATGGAAAAAGACGACACCGTCATAGAGTTCGGAGAGGAAATAGCCAATTTCGGCGGAGGAGCCTACGGGGCCACCAAGGGTCTTCCAGCCCGCTTTCCTGACCGCATCGTGAACACCCCCATTTCCGAGGCGGGATTTGTGGGCTTAGGGTGCGGTGCAGCTATGGCTGGCTTAAAACCCATCATTGAAATCATGTTTCCCGATTTTTCCCTGGTGGCGGCAGACCAGCTGTTCAACCAGATCGCCAAGGCGCGACACATGTACGGCGGAACGACGGACCTTCCCCTGGTAGCCAGAACCAGAATTGCAGCAGGGTGCGGATACGGGGGACAGCATTCCATGGATCCCGTGGGGATCTTCGCCCTCTTTCCCGGCTGGAGGGTCGTGGCACCCGGCACATCGTTCGACTACATCGGTTTGTTCAATACAGCAATGCGCTCCCTGGACCCGGTGATGTTCCTGGAGCACCATTCTCTCTATGCCAGGAATTTTCCGGTACCCCAGGGTGACCTGGATTACTGCATCCCCATGGGAAAAGCGCGAAAAGTGATCGAAGGAGAGGACATCACCATCGTGACATATCTTTCCATGACGGGAAGGGTGGCAGCCCTGAAGGATGAGCTCGAATCCAGGGGTGTCACCTTCGATCTTATCGATCTCCGCACCCTGGACCTGCCCGGTATCGATTATGAGACGATCGGGGAGTCCCTGAAAAAGACCGGCGTGGTTGCAATGGTTGAACAGGCCGCCGCTGCCCAGGGGATCGGCGACAGGATCGCTGCTCAGATTTCCGAATGGTTTTTCGACGAACTCGATGCACCTCCCGGATGCCTCGCATCACTGAACGTACCCAACTCGGTTTCCAGAGTGCTCGAGGAGGCAGCTATGATCAGCGACGAAACCATTCTGGATTCTATCGAAGAGATGGCAAAACGGCACTGGAAATAGTACAGTAACAGGGAACCATACAACTACATTACACAAGAGGTGAGAATCGATGGAGAACAAGTTATCTGTTATCGGAGCCGGACATGTTGGCGCTTCCCTGGCGCAGTACCTTGCAGAGGACGAACTGGGGGATGTCATGCTGGTGGATATCGTGGAAGGGCTGGCAGAGGGGAAAGCCCTGGACCTGACCGAAGCCGCGCCTATACGGGGCTATAACACCACCGTGCGGGGAAGCAGTAATTTTGCGACAATCGAGGGTTCTAGCGTAGTGGCTGTAACCGCAGGGTTTGCCCGGAAACCGGGCATGACAAGGGAAGACCTTCTGAACACCAATGCGAAAATCATCGGTGATGTTACGGACAACATCATGAAATACGCCCCGGGTGCGTTCATTATAATCGTATCCAATCCCCTGGATATCATGACCTGTCACGCCTTCAAGAAATCCGGACTTCCGAAAAACCAGGTGTTCGGCCAGGCCGGCGTACTGGACTCCATCCGGTTCCGGACGTTCATCGCCTTGGAACTGGGCGTGTCCTTTGCGGATATCCAGGCGATGGTGCTGGGAGGACACGGTGATACCATGGTGCCCCTTCCCCGGTACACCACGGTCTCCGGTGTGGGTCTTGAGGAACTCCTTCCGAAGGAAAAGATCGATGCCCTGGTGGACCGTACGCGGAATGGAGGCGGGGAGATCGTTAAGCTCCTGAAGACCGGGTCCGCCTACTACGCTCCGGCAGCAGCGACGGCTTCCATGATCAAGGCGGTGGTGAAGGATGAGAAGAAAATGCTGGCAGCTTCCACCTATCTTGAAGGGGAGTACGGTATCCGTGATCTGTGCATCGGCGTACCGGTGATACTCGGATCCGGGGGACTGGAACAAGTGGTGGAACTTACGCTTAAGGAAGACGAAATTGAGATGCTGCAGCACTCCGCCCGGACGTACAGGGAGTTTTTGGCCATTATAGGCTATTGACGCAGAAAGGGAGAAGGGTGTGGCAGGACTGGTACTCGGCCCAGGTTGATTTGTTCCTTTAGGGGTCAAAATACCACTGCTTCATGAACATAATGTCGTCGATTTCGGAAGTTAAAAATCCATCTCCTGTTAAACAGTTGCTGTTTAAGGCTTCTTGATATCCTTCTCAGCCATCTCCAGGTGTTCCCGCATGGCCTGGTGCGCCCGGTCCGGGTCCCGGTTGCGGATAGCTTTTAATACATTACCGTGTCCCTGGACGATATGATCCACACCGGATTGTATGGTCTTCATCCTCGATTCTCTGAGCAGTTCCGTAAGGGGGCCGATCATAATCGCGAATATGGGGTTTTCCGTCACTCTCATCAGTATTTCGTGGAACTTTATATCTTCCCGGATGCAGAGGTTATGGTCGTCGGGATTGTTCCTGATGCTGTGTATTGTTTCTTCGAGTTCCAGGATGTCCCGGGCTGTCGCTTTTGAGGCGGCTTTTTTTGCTACTTCTGTCTCAATGGCCATCCGTACTTCGATGAGGTCCAGAAGGGTGCGCTTTTTCCTTTTCAAAGTCAGTGCTATTACATCAGCGGCGGCATTCGATGTAGGTTCAGACACTCTCGGCCGTTTCCCCTTACGTATTTCTATCAAGCCCTGTACCTGGGCCGCTCTCAAGGCTTCCCTCAGGCTGAACCTGCTTACTCCCAGCTGTTCCGCAAAAACGCGTTCCGGCGGCAGCTCCGATCCGGGTTTCAGTTTACCGTCAAGGATATAACTGTGGATCGTCCGGATAATCATTTCAATTTTATCCGAGGCTTCTATTTTCTTGATATTAATAGTTGACTCCCCCGCCCTATTGATGGTAAGATATTATAATATGTTGCCATCACAAGACTTTTTTTAAGGTACTGATGATTATAGATTTTCCCTACCAAAATGTCAAAAGTCTTGATATACCAGACTCGTACAATCCGGATATTCTGTGCCTGCCAGATTATGACAGAAGCGGCAGCGAGGAGGAGGTTGTACGTAATGCTCTGAGCCATCCGATCGGTTCTCCTGCACTGCGGGAGATCGCAGACGGTAAAACGAATGTACTGATTGTTGTTGATGATATTACCAGGCCGACCCCGGTTTACCGGTTTATCTCCCTGGTGCTTAATGAGCTGGAGGCGGCCGGAGTCAGGGGGGAACACATTTCATTCATGGTCGCTCTTGGGACCCACCGGTTTATGACGCGGGATGAAATGATTGCAAAACTCGGAATAGAGATAGTGGATAACTATCCGGTGTATAACCACGACTGGAAAGACCACGGTAATCTCGAGTATATAGGGGATACCGAACAGGGTGCCCCTGTATGGATCAACAGGAAGGTAAAAACCGCGGATCTGGTTATTGGAATCGGGTCCATTATGCCTATTGAAATATGCGGCTTCACCGGCGGCGGAAAAATCCTCATTCCCGGTTTGAGCGGAGAAAAAACAGTTGATGAAATGCACTGGACCCGGATCGATGTTCCCTCAGAGAGCGTCATAGGTATACGTGACAATCCTATCAGGGTGTCCATAGATGCCCTGGCCGGTAAAGCAGGCCTGGATTTTATCGTCAATGTGATAACAGACGCCACAAACACCATTGTCGCTGCTGTTGCCGGGGATATGATAGAAGCACACAGGGCCGGCTGCGAAACCGCTCTGGATGTTTTCGGAGTAAAAGTAGAGAAAGAGTACGACATCGTTATTGCGGACAGCTATCCCTTTGATAACGAATTCTGGCAGGCAAACAAAGCGTTGGATACGGCAGGTGGGATCGTTCAGAAAAACGGTGTCATCATCCTGGTTACTCCCTGTGAAGAGGGGCTGAGTATTACCCATGAACATGAGATTAAGGAATTCGGATACCGGACACACCGGAAGATAAAAGAACTGGTCAGAGAGAAGGCAGTCCGCAAAGTCGTGGGTGTGCACATGTACCAGGTAAGCGCGGCAGTTGTTGAAAAAGCACAGCTCATCATCGTTTCACCGGGAATTTCGAAACAGGACGCGGAAAGGGTGGGGTTCCGCTGGGCAGGTGATGTTCAGGAAGCATTTGAATGTGCCCTTACCGTGACGGATGCATCACCTGATATCGTGGTTTTGAAAAATTCGCCCAAAATGCTGATCAGGAAGGAGCTGCATAATGAGTAATCAAGAACCTGTCGCAGTTATAACCGGCGGTGCCGGAGATATCGGAAAAGAAGCTGCCCGCATGCTTGGGTCCCATGGATGTTCCGTGGTTATCGCAGATTATAATCCATCTGCAGGAACTGCCGTGGAGAAGGAACTGAAGGATAGCGGCTTTAATGTTCTGTTCATTAAAACGGATTTACTGAAACAAAACGATATCATCAACCTGTTTTCAGAAACGGTGGAACAGTATAATAAAATCGATATTCTGGTCAACTGTGCGGGCATTTCCAGCCGGACCCCGGTACAGGATATCACCTTTGAAGAATGGGACACGGTGCTCAATATTAATCTCCGGGCGTCCTTTTTCTGCTCTCAGTATGCGTTGAAATATATGGTCCCCCGTAAGTCCGGCTGTATTATCAATATTGCATCCGCTGCGGGAAAGATAGGCGGTGTGGCGGTAGGTGCACACTATTCGTCTTCCAAGGCAGCCATCATCTGCCTGACGAAATCTCTCGCTCTTTTCGGAGCTCCCCACAACATCAGGGTAAACTGTGTGTGTCCCGGACCGATCGCAACTGCAATGACTGATGAATGGGGAAAGGAGACCAATACTTCATTTATACAGAAAATACCCCTCAAGCGGTATGGAACGCCCACGGAAGTAGCGGAAGTCATATGGTTTCTCAGTTCTGATAAAGCGGCATACATTACCGGGGAGACCGTGGATGTAAACGGCGGGCTGGTAATGGATTGAAAAAAGTCTTGACATAGATATCTGGATATCTTACCATGGGGCAATGGGATATGAAGCAGGGATGATAAAACCGATAGATTCCGGGGGGACAATCGATCAAATCGTGAAGACCCTGCATGACCTGATTTTTACCAACGAACTGAAACCGGGTATGCACATTCCGCCTGAGCGGGAGTTTGCAGCCAGGTTAGGTGTGAGCCGCTTCAGCCTGAGGGAAGCCTTGAGAGTGGCACAGACCCAGGGACTGATCATCATTGAGCAGGGAAAACGCCCCCGGGTTGCGGAACCTTCCACCCAAAAGGTTTCGGAACTGATGGCGTTGACTCTTAAGAGGAATAAAAAGGCTTTACTGGACCTGATTGAGGCGAGGAGAATCCTGGAAAACAGGATTGTTCACCTGGTGGTCAGGAAGATCACCAAACAGCAGTTGCAGGAACTGCACGAACTGGTAATAAAGATGAAGGATAACATGGATGACTTCGATGCTTCCGTGAATATGGATATTGAATTTCACAACCTTCTCGTAAAGGCAAGCGGGAATATCGTTTTCGAAATAATGATGGGATCAGTGTATGATTTATTGAGGGAATCGAGGATGAAAAGTATAAAACTCGTCGGTATGGAAAAAACTGTCAAAGGACACGAAGAAATCTATTATGCATTGAAAAAAGGAGATGAGAAGGCAGCGGCAGATGCAATAGCTGATCATCTTGAGACAACAGAACAGGGTTTTCGGAGCATGAACGGTGTATAAACGGAAAGATATTGTCAATTGACAGGTAACATTATGGAAGGTAAGATATCATGATATATTACCAACAAACAGGAGTATAAATGGCAGGCCGCCCACTGGTGGAGACCAAGGGAATCTCAAAAGATTTCAATAATGTATATGTTCTGCGGGATATAGATTTCGTGGTGCTGCCTGGAGAAATACATGCCGTTGTTGGAGAAAACGGTGCCGGTAAATCAACCCTGATGAAGATTATAGGCGGCGTTTATGAACCTACCAAAGGAGAGATACGCATCAATAACAGGTTGTGCAGTATCACTTCTCCGCAGATTGCCCGGGATTTAGGAATCGCCCTGATTCACCAGGAACCCCTCATCTTCACGGATCTGAATGTAACGGAGAATATTTTTATCGGTCACACGCGGAACAGGAGAAAAATCTTTATCGACCGTAAACAGATGTACATCGAAGCAGAGAATTACTTGAAGGCCCTGGATGTTCATCTCAGTCCGAAAGAAAAGATGAAGAATGTTTCCATCGCGGATCAGCAGATGGTGGAGATCATCAGCGCACTGTCTCAGCACGCAAAAACCATCATCATGGATGAGCCCACCGCCGCCCTTACACCGGAAGAAGCCGGCAAACTGTTCGATATCGTCAGAAGGCTGCGGGAATCGGGGACTTCTTTTGTTTTTATCAGTCACAGGCTGGATGAGGTCCTTGAAATCGCAGATACCATCACCGTATTAAGGGATGGTAGAAAAGTAGGAACCTGGGCACGTGCCGACCTTACAAAACATAAACTTATCCGTCACATGATCGGCAGGACCATGGCTGAACATATTCAGAAAACCGCTGTTGAAGTCGGGGAAACGGTGTTTTCGGTTGAAAACATATCATTGCGGGGAGTTTTCAAAGACATTTCTTTTACTGTTCATAAAGGAGAGATTCTGGGCATTGCTGGTCTTGTCGGTGCAGGCAGATCGGAAGTCGCTCGTAGTATTTTCGGGATAACCCCCATCGATTCCGGCCGGATCATGCTCCACGGTAAAGCGATTACGATAAAGAAACCTGATGATGCCATCAAGTACGGCATATCGTATCTTCCGGAAGACAGGCAGAACGAAGGATTGTTTCTTCCGTTCAGTACGTGCAGCAATATTTCATTTACTGTTCCGGAGCTCATATCGAAATACGGAATTGTTGATCAAAACACTGAAATAGAAATAGCGGAAAAATTCAGAAAACAGTTTAATATCCAACTGCGTGGTGTGAAACAGGAAGTACAGGAACTATCAGGAGGAAACCAGCAGAAAGTTTTACTGGCAAAATGGCTGATACCGGAACCTGAAGTGCTTATCCTCGATGAACCCACAAGGGGAATCGATGTTGGAGCGAAGGAAGAAGTGTATAGAGTGATCAATGAGTTAGCAGCTCAGGGTAAAGGGATTATCATGATTTCTTCGGAATTACCGGAGATACTGGCTTTAAGCGATAAAGTCCTGGTAATGAAGGAAGGAATAATCACGGGAAGATTTGACCGGTCCACGATGAGCGACCATTCGATTATGATGGCAGCTACCCGGACATTACAAGGTAAGGGTGATGACAGCGGATCAGCAGAATAATAACAAAAAAATAAAACCTTTACAGAGATTATACAAATTCAGGGAAATCGGTGTTGCCGGATTCGCGGTTCTGGCGTTTATCATCATAACGATTATTGAACCCCGTTACGCTTCATACGACAATATCAGGAGCATCATGCTGTATATCCCCCTCATTGTTGTGGTGGCAATGGGTGAGATGATGGTGATTATTACCAAGAATATCGATCTCTCTGTAGGCTCTATTGTTGGATTCAGCGGGATCTGTGTAGGCATGATATTCATTCAGAATAATGAGTTTTCCGTGGCCCTTTCCTTTCTGCTCGGAACGGTTATCGGTGCCGCACTGGGTTTCCTCAACGGGTTTCTGATAACCCGAATCAAGCTTCCATCAATTATTGTTACCCTTGGGACGCTGAGTATCTATAGAGGATTACTTTTTATCGTATCCGGAGGAAGGCAGATCGATCCTAATTATATTCCTGTTAAACTGATAGAGATTTCTCAGACCTCACCTATAATTATACCCTGGATAGTCGTCATCGTTGCAGTAATTGTGCTGATTAATCACTTCTTTATGAAACATACCCACATAGGAAGGGAAATATACGCTATAGGGAGTAATAGCAGGGCTTCTATCCTCAGAGGTATAAACGTAGACAATGTATTACTCCTTGTTTTTTCCATTTCCGGAGCATGCGCAGGATTCGCCGGTATCATGTATGCATCCAGGTATGGATATGTAAATCCTGCACAGACCGGAGTCGGATTCGAGTTCGTGGTAATTGCGGCTACAGTAATCGGCGGTACTTCCGTTGCCGGTGGCCTGGGATCCGTCATTGGAACCATTATAGGGTGTATCCTGCTGGGTATTGTAAATACCGCTCTCACCGTGCTGGGTATTTCAGCATTCTGGCAGCAGGCTACCTACGGAATCATTATTATAAGCGCTCTTCTTATAGATAAATCGATTCAACAGCAGATCGCTCAGAATAAAGTCAGGAGAATGTAGATAGATGCTGGAAGGTGAAAATACAGAAGGCGCGGTGAATACCGCCGGAAACAGGTCATTTAAACGAAAAATAAGAGATGCGTTATTACACCCGGAAGTCGGTACTATTTTTATTTTTCTTTTCAGTCTTATTCTCAGTCTTATTCTTTCCCCCTATTTTGCTGATTTCCGGTTTATCCTGGATTCCACATCCTGGCTTGTCGAATATGGGATTGTCGCACTTGTCCTTACGTTTATCGTAATTTCCGGAGAAATCGATTTATCTGTAACCTCCATGATGGTTCTCGTGGCGTGTGTTGCGGCAAAAACGTTCAGCCTTGGAACCCCTATGATCCTGGCCGTGATCATAGGGCTGGCTTGTGGAGTTCTTCTGGGCGCCTTTAACGGTTACCTTGTCGCATATATCGGGTTGCCGTCAATCATTGTTACTATCGGGACCCTGGCGCTGTTTCGTGGAATCGCACAGATTATCATGGGAGATCTATCGATAGGGCACTTTCCGGAATGGTTTTTCGGAATCGATATGAGGCTGGTGTTCAATATCATTCCTGTACCGCTCATAATCTTCATTGTACTCTCAGTGATAGCTGCATTCGTGTTGTCTTTTACTATTTTCGGTAGAAAAGTGTATGCCGTCGGCACCAATGAACAGGTTGCCGTGTATTCAGGAATTCGTTCAAAACGGTTGAAATTGTTGCTGTTCTCCTTCTCCGGACTTATGTCCGCTCTGGGCGGTATCATGATGATATCCCGGCTGGGGGTAGCCCGGTATAATCTGGCTTCGGAGGGCCTTCTGGATGTAGTAACTATCGTACTGCTAGGCGGTACCGATATCAACGGCGGAAAGGGTTCGATTTTGGGAACATTTGTTGCATTTTTTGTTCTCGTAATTTTGAGGACTGGAATGAGCGTGGCAAATATAAAGATTGAAAATCAGCTGGCTGTGCTGGGAACTCTGCTCATTTCATCTATCATTATTTCAAATTATCTATACAGCAAGAGAAACAGATAGCTTTAGTAGGCATGATCGTACCATCACAGAGGTGATGGAATCCAGAGAAAGGAAGGAGGTGATACATACAGATTCTAAAGCTATTGTAAATAAATCAAATACATAAGGAAGGAGCAAGATGTTTACAAAAACTACATCAAGGATAATAATTGTACTAATTTTAACTGTTCTCATTTCAGTGAATGTGTTTGCGGGTGGAAAACAGGAATCCGGCACGGCAGGGGGTAAGGAAACCATAAAGGTCGTTTATATCCCCAAGAACACCGGGAATCCCTATTTCGATTCAATTATCGGCGGTTTCGAGAAAGCTGCAGGAGAGCTCGGATTTGAGTTTACCACGGTAGCGCCGGCAACAGCGGAAGCGACATCTCAGATACCTTTCATTAAGGCCCAGATCCAGCGTGGAGTGGATGTCCTGGCGATTTCTCCTAACAGTCCGGATGCACTGAACCAGGTGTTCAAGCAGGCAATGGATAAAGGTATTTACGTACTCATCGTTAATTCGGATATTCCTGGAAGTGAAGATTACAGGCACGCTGCAGTATTGCCGATGGACTTTGAAATTACAGGGTCCAGTCAGGTGGAATTGCTGGGATCTCTCATTGATTATGAAGGAGAGATAGCGGTATTGAGCGCCACAGCGGACGCACCGGACCAGAATTACTGGATCGAAGGGATGAAGAAAGCCTTAAAGGATAGTAAATACAGCAAGATGAAACTCGTAGATGTTGTCTATGGCGATGACGATCCCCAGAAAAGCCTTACAGAAGCGGAAGCTCTTCTCCTCAAATATCCCAATTTGAGAGGAATTATTTCTCCTACGACAGTTGGTGTTGCAGCAACCGCCCAGGCAGTGGAAAATGCAGGAAGAGCGCCGGAATTGCAGGTTACCGGACTTGGTACTCCCAACCAGATGAGAAGATTTATCAAGAACGGAACAGTAACTGCGTTCGCTCTCTGGAGTCCTTTTGATGAAGGGTATCTTGCCGGCTATCTGGCCATTGGCTTAGTAAAAGGTGAAATAGAAGCGAAAGACGGTGAGACGTTTGATGTACCCGGTCTGGGTGAAAAAAAGATCGGCGATAACCGGATCATAATTACCGGACCACCAACCGTATTCACGAAGGATAATATCGACAATTTCGATTTCTAAGACCTTAAACGTGCGTTTAAATTTTTAATATAGCAGGCGGGGGCGTAGACAACTTTTGCCTGCTATGCTTTCTTTGTTGGGTGTTGGCTGGTTTTCGATGAATATTCGTGTATTGATCAGGTCCGGTTTGAAGACGCTTATATGTGAGCCGGATGTACTCCTGGATATGGCACATAACTCTACTATATCAGACGCGGCAAAGGAGTTGGGCCGAATATACGGTGAACAAGTGAGCCGGTACCTGTTTAATAGAAACGATACCCTGCAAGTCATCTGTATAAAAAATCACAGAAAGTGTCTCCCTGGGGAAGTACTGGAAGAAGAGGATGAAATCACATTTCTGCCCCCCATAGCAGGAGGCTGAGAACAGGAAAACAAACTGTAAGCGAGGCGGATTAACCATGGCATACGGATACAATGGAAACATTGCCCACATCAATCTGACAACCGGAGAAATAACAGTAGAACATCCGGACGAAGTGTTCTACCGGACCTATATGGGCGGAGGGTGTTTAGGGGCGTATTATCTCTTAAGAGAAATGGAAGGGGGAGTAGATCCCCTTTCTCCTGACAATGTTCTTGTACTTACGGCAAGTATTGTCACAGGAACACCGATTGCAGGTTTTTCCCGCCACGCGGTGGTAACCAAATCACCCCTCACAAACGCATTTTTAGACTCCCAGGCAGGCGGGTTCTGGGGGCCGGAACTTAAGTTCTCAGGATTTGACGCGGTTGTGATAAGAGGAAAATCTGAACAGCCTGTGTATCTGTATATCAATGATGGGGAGATTTCAATACGTGATGCCCGGCATGTATGGGGGAAGATAACCGGCGAAACTCAGGAAACCATTCGTGAAGAACTGGGGGAGCCGAAAGCACGGTTGCTCCTTATCGGACCGGGTGGAGAAAACCTGGTGAAGTACGCCTGTATCCTGAACGAATGCAAGCATGTGAACGGCCGGGGCGGTGCAGGTGCTGTGATGGGTTCGAAGAACCTGAAGGCCGTCGCCTGCCGGGGAACAAAGAAACTGGATTTTTATGATAAAGAGAAGGTGCTGGAACACGCTAAGTGGTTCAGCGCTCATTTCATGGAAAACCCCGCCAACAGGAGCGGCCATGACTACGGCACGGCAGATTACGTGTCCCAGCAGGTCTTGATGGAAGAGTTTCCTACTAGAAATTTCAAATACGGAACGATAGAGGATGGAGAGAATCTGTCCGGCACACGCATGGCGGAAACAATTCTACAGAAGACTGAACGGTGTTATGCCTGTACGGTATCGTGTAAGAGGGTAGTAAAAGTAACCGGCACCTACGATGTAGATCCCTTTTACGGGGGACCGGAGTATGAAACGATAGCGGCCTTCGGCTCGAACTGCGGAATTACAGACCTGGAATTCGTGGCAAAGGCACACGAGCTGTGCAACAGGTATTCCCTGGACACTATATCAACAGGCGGAACCATATCATTCGCTCTCGAATGTTATGAACGGGGAATCCTTACCGAAGGGATGACCGATGGCCTGTCCCTGCAGTTCGGCGACCCCGAGGTCATTCTCGAACTGATCGAACGGATAGCTTTCCGGAGGGGGAACATAGGGAACCTGCTTGCCGAAGGTTCAAAGGCGGTCTCTGAGAAGCTGGGAAAGGAGAGTGAATCCTTCGCGATTCATACCAAGGGCATGGAGCTGGCTCTTCACGACCCGAGGGTGAAAACAGGAGTAGGGTTAGGGTATGCCTGCTCAGCCGTGGGGGGGGACCATGTTGTTGTAGAGCATGACAACGACTTCGACGAATTCGCACCGGAGATTTATGTGGAGCAGGCAAAACCGCTCGGCCTTTTAAGAAGGCTGAACTCCAGGTATCTCGGACCTGAAAAGGTGCGCAACTTTGTCTACCTGCAGAACCATTTCAGTTTCATGGATTCTTTAACTTTGTGCGTACTCACCTTCGCTCCGGTTCGTTCTATTACCATGAAACGTCTCATTGATATTATGGATGCGGTTTTAGGTTGGGAGACCAGCCTGTGGGAGATCATGAAGCTGGGAGAACGGAGAACTGTTCTTGCCAAGGTGTTCAATATACGGGAAGGGTTCCGGAGAAAAGATGATATTCTGCCCAAGAGGCTGTTCGAACCCCTTGTCAAATAGTATTCCGAGGACGCTGTCATTGACGAAGGAGAGTTCAACGATGCCATCGATCTGATGTATGAAATGATGAACTGGGACGAGGAAGGGATACCGCGAAAGGCCAAGCTCCACGAGCTCGACATAGGATGGGTTATAGATAAGGTATATTAAATAAGGGGGGATGGGACCGATGGGTTTATATAAAAAGGTGTACCGGGCCTGGTGTGTAATCCCTTTATTCTACATTCTGGATTCCTGCCGGTCTCCGAATGTTGCCATGGCCTTGTACAAAAGAAGTCTACCGTCACCCTTTTACACCGCCCATGGTCAGTCCGCTGACGATGAACTTCTGGAAGATAAGCACCAGCAGGAATGGGGGGATACAGGCAATAACACCTGCTGCGGAAATCTGGGTAAAATCGTGAATGTACTGACTGCCCAGCTCCGCGATAAAGAGGGGGAGTGTCTTCGCTGCTTCTGTCCGGGTAAATATCATGGCAAGAATGAACTCATCCCAGGCGAGGAGAAACGCCAGGACCCCGGTGGCAATAAGGCCGTTGGAGGCAAGGGGTAAGACGATCCGAAATACTGTTTGAAAGCGGGATAAACCATCAATTCTCGCAGCGTCTTCAAGTTCCACCGGCAGAGTGATAAAGAAACCCCGCATCACCCAGATTACAAAACCAAGGGTGAAGGAAGTGTAGAGAATCGTGAGAAGAGACCGGGAGTCATAGAGGTGGACACCCATTCCGAAGAGCCGCAGGAGTTGCGTATCTAAGATATTGACAATGATGAAAAAGGGGATGATCAGGGTGATGGTGGGAAGCATCCTGATAAACATCAGGGACATGACCATTGTTTTTCTGAATTTAAACTGGATACGGGCAATCGCGTAAGCAGCGATGGAGCCGAAGAACAGGCAGACCACCGTTGTTGTGGATGCGATTATCATACTGTTCCGTAACGACGCGAGGAACCTGGAACTGATTTCCTGCGTTGGATCAAAGAAGGACGTGTAATGTTTGAATGTCGGTTTTGAAGGGAGCCAATGGCCCGCTCTCTCGCTTATAAGTTCCTGGTAAGGAAATACACTGGAGAGGGCCATCCAGGTAAGGGGGAGAAGGGTCCAGAGAAGGATAAGAACAACAAGGACCGCAACAACAGTTTTTCGTATCCGTCGATGGGTTAGGGGATTGCCCATGGTTAAATCTCCTCCTTATAAAAGATCTTTACATACAGCAGGGTAAAAACCAGAATAATCAATGCGACGAGGAAAGCCAGGGCCGATCCTTTTCCGAAACGGAGGAACTTCATACCAACTTCATAGGTATACACTCCAACAACCCTGATCGAATACTGCATCAGGATGTAAATGATATCGAAGACCCGGAAAAGCTCCATGGTTCGTAAGACAAGGATTACAAGGTATATAGGAGCCAGAAAGGGGTAGGTGACATTCCAGAATTTCTTCCATGCCGATGCCCCGTCTATTGAAGCAACTTCGTACAGATTGCCGGGAATTTGCTGAAGCCCTGCTAAAAGGAGGAAAATAACCAGCGGGGTTACCTTCCATGTGTCTGCAAGGATGATCATGTTCAAAGCCCTGCTTACTCCCATCCAGGAGAAAAAATTCTCAATTAATGGAACTCCGGCGAAGGGAACGTCAAAACCAAGCCATACGATATTCTTACCCTGGGGAAGGAACCTAAGGGCTTGAAGAAAGCCGTTTAACGCACCGAAACTGTTTCCTGCGAAAATCCATTCCCAGAGACGGGCGTTTACCACCGTCGGGACCGCCCAGGGAATAAGCACGATTGCCCTGACGATACCCCGTGCCGGGAAGCGTTCATTCAAAACGAGGGCCATCACGGTCCCTAGAAGAAGCTCAATAATAAGGGAGACCACGGTGAAATAGATGGTAACCCGGACGGAACCCCAGAATTGATCACTCTGGAAAAAATAATAAATATAATTACTTAAACCCCGCCACTCCAAAGTGATGCCCCCAAGCTTCGGTTCTGCCCGGTGTACCGAGAGGATAAAGGCGAAGATAATCGGAACCACAATAACTACAAGGATAATCACTATAGCCGGCAAAATAAGAACTGTCAGCAGTTGCCGGGGGGTCATCTCCTTCTGAAAGAGTTCTTTACCTGCGATGCGTAACACGAACTACCTCATAATAAACAATGTACCGGAGGTATAATTCCTCCGGTACACAATAAAGATGGAAACCCTAATCCAGGGCCTCAATTTCTGTTTTTGCTTTATCCAGAGCTGCCTTGGGCGCCATTTTGCCTTGAAGAGCAAGGTGGATATATTTCTGAAGAATAGACGATGTCTCGGTGTATGCAGGTACCCGGGGCCTGTGATGAACGTTTGCGATCTGTTTCGCTTTTATGTCCATTGCGGGATCCATGGTTGCGGCGTAGTTGCTTTCTGCGACGGAAGTCCATACGGGCATTTCAGTAAGATATGCTCTCTGGAGAATGGGAGAGGTGCAGAACCGGAGCCACTTCCATGCCGCCTCTTTATTAGTAGAGTTGGCGAGGATTGCTGCGCCCTGGAAACCGGAAACGGATGCGGTGTCATTGGGATACATGCCGAGAGCTTTCTCAGCCACAGGGAGGAGACCCATCTTGGCCTGGCCGACGATCTTGGAGGTTTCAGGATCATCCAGAGAAGCATACTGGAAGGTCCAGTTAGAGGTAAAGGCGGCCTGTCCGGCGATGAAGTCATCTCTTGCAGCAGGTTCGTCGTTGGTGAGGCTCTTAGGAGATGCGAGTCCCTCTTCAAGAAGCATTACCATAAACTCAAGAGCGTCGAGCCCGGGACCTTCGTTGAAAATCGGCTTTCCATTTGCATCGAATGTTTCTCCGCCGAAAGCGCCGGTCAACCAGGTATATTCACAGGTAAGACCTTCTTTCTGGTTCCATGAGTCGGTCCAGGGGTACTCGACAATACCTTTGCTCTTCATCGCCTTCATCATGGTTACCATTTCTTCGAGAGTCTTTGGGCGTCAGGAGAACCCCGCACGGCGAATCATGTCTTCATTGTAAAAGAAGAGCTGGAAATTAGCCAGGAAGGGCATTGCCCAGGTCTGCCCGTCATAGACAAAGGCATCCATGATGGGTTTGGGGATGTCATCCTTAAAGCCTGCGATCTTGTCATCCAGGGGAACACAGAAACCCTTACTTGCGAATTCCGCCGTCCAGATAAGGTCAAGAGAAAAAACATCGTAAGTAGCGGTTGAGGCAATAGCAGAAGCTACAACCTTTTCGTGCTGTTCATCGTACTTAACAAAATCAATATTTACCTTGATACCGGTTATGTCAGTAAAGATTTTAGCCCAGCCTTCAACGTCCTCCGGTTGATAGGCTGCCTGTGCCATGTATAGTACGTTCAATTCCTGTTGTTCAGCCGGTGCGGCGGCTGTCTCTCCCGCCTTTTCCTTTTGAGCGCAAGAGAAGAACCCAAAGGCCATTAGAATAATCAGTGCCGGGTACAGAGCTTTTTTCATACATTCCTCCTTAAGGATAATTTGTTTCTTAACTAATAGCAGGAAGCGTGCCAGGTCGGGAAAATATATAAACTGTTGTGGTATAAGGAGATAGATTGTTACGGTGAAAGGTAATTGATGGGAAGCGGCTGATTACAACCACCAGGCGGTTTATATCAGCCGGTCCTGAGGTTGTACTTGCTCATCCGGTAACGCATGGTACTGCGGGAGATACCCAGTCTTTTTGCCGCCTGTGTAATATTATTATTACAGGCAGAAAGAGCTTCCACCAGTAATGATTGTTCCGTCGCAGCGAGAGTGCCTTTCGGGACTTCCTCTGAAGATGGAGGGGGCCGGAGGGGGAGATCGGGTGGAGAAATTCGTTTGTTCCGGCAGAGTACAACGGCCCGTTCAATAACGTTTTTTAGCTCCCGGATATTTCCCGGCCAGGCGTATTCCAGCAGGGCTGATTGAGCGTCTGGGTCAAGAAAAATGGCACCTTTTCCCATCTCCTTTCCGAATAATTCCAAAAAGTATTCGGAAAGGGGTAGAATGTCATCCTTTCTGTCCCTCAGAGGGGGAACTGTGATGGTGATTGTGTTGATCCGGTAAAAGAGGTCCTGCCGGAAAGCACCGGTAGCGGCGAGGGATTCAATATCCCTGTTTGTCGCGCAGATTATTCTCGTGTTTACGAAACAGCTGGTGGTACTGCCCAGGGGCTCAAAGGTTTTCTCCTCCAGCATCCGGAGGAGCTTCGGTTGTACCTGTTGTGGAAGGTCCCCTATTTCGTCAAGGAAGAGAGTCCCCCCTTCGGCCATCCGGATCTTTCCCCTGAAATCTTTATCCGCACCGGTAAAGGCCCCTTTGCGGTATCCGAAAAGCTCACTTTCAATAAGGGTTTCGGGAATCGCCGGGCAGTGGACCTTTATAAAAGGCTTATCCTTGTCTTCATGAAGATTCTCGGCAATGATCCCTTTTCCCGATCCGCTTTCTCCTAACAGTAATACAGGGCTTTTATATGGGGCGACCTTTTTTACGGTGTCCATAATCTTCGCCATCCCGTTGCTGCGGTACACGAGCTTGCCTACGCGAATGGCTTTTTTCAGTTCCCGGTTCTCCTCTTCGAGTTCTTCAATCCTGAAGAGCCGATGTACCGTGTTACGGATGATGTCTTTATTAAAGGGTTTTGTGATAAAGTCCGTGGCCCCGAGTTTCATGGCCTCTACAGCCCCCTCAATGGAACCGTAGGCGGTTATGAGGATAAGGGGAATGTTGTACTTTTTTTCCTGAAGATAGTTGAGTAATTCGATTCCATCGACCCCCGGCATTTTCAGGTCTGAGATAATAAGGTCGAAGATTTTCCCCTCTAAAAGGAGATCAATGGCGTCCTTGCCGTCAGATACGGATTCCACGGCGAACCCATCATTCTCGAGAAGAATTGAGAGGGCTGTGCACATGTTTTTTTCGTCATCGACTACAAGAATATGTTTCATAATTCACCTACAAGATTATTCTAAAAAGTGAACCCTTTCCAGGGATGGATTCCGCCTCTATTATTCCATGATGCTGTTCGATGATGCGGTGAACAATAGAAAGACCCAGTCCCGTACCATTCGGTTTGGTGGTAAAGAAGGGGTTGAATATCTGCTTTCGTATTTCTTCATCAAACCCGGGTCCGGAATCTTCAATTTCAATGGTGATGCCCTCTTTAAATGGAAAACATTTTAAAAAAACCACATCCCCCCGGTTGGAAGCTTCTATAGCGTTTAACAGAAGGTTCGAGATAACCTGGACCATCATGCTTTTATCCATCATCCTCTCAGGCAGTTCAGGTGCCAGGGAAGTCTCGATTGAGATATCCGGGAATTGGTATAGGGGGATACATCCTTTACTGAGTTCCAGGATTTCAGGAATTGATTGATAATTCAATTTCAACTCCCGGGGCCGGGCGAAATCCAGAAAGTTACTTACAACGTGGTTCAGCGTGTCAATTTCGTTTACAATCATGGTGGTTATCTTGTTATAATTCTCCGGCTGCTTCTGGGAGTGAAAATCATCCCGGAGCATTTCCGCGGATACTTTCATTACTCCCAGGGGATTTCGTATCTGATGGGCGACGCCGGCAGCCATTTCTCCCAGGGCCGCAAGGCGTGAAGAAATCAGGAGCTCTTCTTCCAGCTTCTTAACCGTTGTAATATCCGCAAAAATGATAATGGTTCCCATGGGCCGGTCATCTTCGGAGAGAAGAGGGGATGTGCTGACAGAGAGTACTTTTCCCTTTCCCCCGGTTCCTGTAGTAATTTCCCGTCTCGTCAGATGTTCCTTTTGTTTTTTACTTTCCTCAATAACAAGCTGGATCTCCCGGGGAAATGGTATTTCATCCAGCCGTTTCCCGGCCAGGTCGGAATCGGAAAGACCGAGTATTCCCCTGGCCGCCGGATTAATAGTAACAACTATGTTCTGAAGATCGATGGAGATGATACCTGACCGTACATTCTGCAGAATGAGGGTATTATACCGGGATAGTTGTGATATCTCTTTTTCCCTCCGCTGAAGATTTTCACTCATCGTATAAAAAGCATCAGCTAATTCTTTGAACTCATCCTTGGTGGTTACGTTGAAGTGATATTTCAGATTCCCTTCGGAAATCCGGTGGACTCCTTCAATGATAGCCTGGAAGGGGCGAAGGAATGTGACCCGGTAAAAGACAAAGGC
>JAJSAL010000174.1 GCA_024274705.1 Spirochaetota bacterium | reverse complement strand
GAACTGGCTGACAAATTCAAGGAAGCCGAGGCTGACCTGGAGCTGAAGCGGCTAAAAAAAGAGATGGATCTGTAACAGAGGTTCTCCCAATGGGCTACACCGCGGTTCCCTTCGGTACCATTCCCCCTTTCTTCGCCCACCGGGGCTGTTCGACTAAGGCCCCGGAAAACACCCTTACTGCGTTCCGTATGGCCGGAGAACTCGGGGTTCCGGGCATTGAACTGGATGTTCAGCTCTGTGCCACCGGTGAGCTGGTGGTATTCCATGACTGGGATCTCTCCCGCATTGCCGGTATTCCTTTCTTAGTGACGGAGCTCCCGTTCTGGAAGCTTAAGAGTATCGATATCGGATCCTGGTTCGCTCCTGCCTTCGGAGGAGAACGTATTCCTCTGCTTACGGAAGTGCTCGATCTTTTAGGAGATGCGGTTTTCTATGATATCGAAATCAAACACCGGGAACGCCGTCCGATTCACACCGAAAAAGCCTTAGCCGGGATTATCAGGATGCGAAAACTTCAGCACAAGTGTATCGTCTCCTCTTTCAACCCCTTTTCACTTAAAGCTTTGCGCCGGATCGCGCCGGAAATCCGAACAGCCCTTATCTACGCAGTCCATCAGGAAGTACCGAAAGTGTTACAGAGAGGGCAGGGACAGATCCTTACCAGGTGCGGTATTGTAAAGCCTCACTTCCCCCAGGTTACACCTGCAGCCATGTTCCGCTTAAAGAAACTCGGCAGACGCTTCGTCCTACCCTGGACGGTGAATGACACGGATACCGCCGGGGCTCTCTTTAAACTGGGTGTTGACGGTATTATTTCCGACAGGGCGGAGGAACTCATGGATGTAAGGGGTCTAGGGGAAGATATGCAGCTGCTGTAATACGACGCCGGGAGACCGCGGCAGCGGCGGAAGATTCAATCCCGGGAAGATTCTTCATCTGCGGCCGTATTCAGGGGCTCCGTAGAAATGACCGGTTTTTCTTCCCCTTTTTCCTTCTGCCCGACCGGGCAGGATCCAGGAGACATTCAGGTGCTTACCCCGAATTTCGGCAGTACCCACTTTTGAAGAACAAACCACAGGGCAAAAAATATCATTAACCCGATAACATTCATCTATTCAATCCTATATATAAGTTATTATATACTTTACCCGAAGATGATTCAAGTGTCTCCCGTCGCAGCCTGGACCCATCCTCCTGGGCAGCTGTATCCCGGTATCCGGGAAGCAGCTCCGTTTATTAAGAGGCGCTATAACAAGCACTTTCGAGTATTGTATGATATCTCAGGTCACTAAACTAACAAAATATAGGTAATTATGTTAATTATTTGTACTAATATATTGACTAATCGCCGTTTATAGTTAAGTATTCTCTTATTTATAAGTCTTATTTATAAGAAGGGAGCGTGCCATGTTTACACTCTTTGGACCCACCGCCGTTAAAAAAACATATGCGTTAGTGGAACGGAAAACACCGGAACTGTTCCGGGACCAGTTTCCCTATTCGGAAGTACCAAACATCCTGTTCGACGGAAAAGTTATCAATCCGGCGCCTCCCCGGGAGATATGGATCACCGATACCACCTTCAGGGACGGTCAGCAGGCCCGCCCCCCCTACACGCCTCAGCAGATCATCGACATCTACTCCATGTTTCACAGACTGGGAGGGCCGAAAGGCACCATCCGGCAGTGTGAGTTCTTCCTTTACAGCCAGAGGGACCGGAAAGCCGTCCAGGGATGCCTGGAGAAGGGATTCCGGTTTCCCGAAGTGACCGGATGGATCAGGGCAAACGTGGAAGACCTGAAACTGGTCAAACAGCTAGGTATTAAAGAAACGGGCATCCTTACCTCCGCGTCGGATTACCACATCTACCTGAAGCTGAAAACAACCAGAAAACAGGTGATGGAGGATTATCTTTCTATCGTACAGTCCGCCCTGGAACTGGGGATCAAACCCCGGTGCCACTTTGAAGACATTACCCGGGGGGACATCTACGGGTTCTGCATCCCCTTTGCCGAAAAACTTCTCAACCTCAGCCGGTCCAGCGGAGTCCCGATAAAAATCCGCCTCTGCGATACCATGGGATACGGGATATCCTATCCCGGGGCGGTCCTTCCCAGGAGCATCCCGAAGATGGTCCACGCCTTTCATAAAGAACTGGGATACCCGTCAGAACTCCTGGAGTGGCACGGTCATAACGATTTTCACAAGGTACACATCAACGGGACCACTGCATGGCTCTACGGTGTATCCGCCCTGAATGCTTCCCTTTTCGGATTCGGCGAGAGGACCGGCAACCCTCCCCTGGAAAGCGCGGTTATCGAGTATATCGGGCTTAAAGGGAGCTCCGACGGCATGGACACCACGGTGATCACCGAACTGGCCGACTATTACCGGAACATAGTCCATGCGGATATGCCCAGGAACTACCCCTTTGTCGGCCTGGAGTTTAACGTGACCAGGGCAGGGATCCACGCCGACGGCCTCATCAAGAACCAGGAGATCTACAACATCTTTGACACGGAAAAACTCCTGAAAAGACCCCTCAAGGTGATGATTACCGACAAGTCCGGCATGGCGGGCATTGCCCATTGGATCAACGAGAACATCGCCTCCATCACCACGGGAAAGGCGGAAGAGGTAAGCAAGCGGCACCCGGGTGTCCGGCACATCCACAGTTGGGTGATGGAGCAGTACGCGCAAGGCCGGACTACCAGCATCTCCCCGAAAGAACTGATCACCCAGGCCAGGCACTACCTGCCCTCCCTGTTCGAGTCGGACTTCGCAAAGGTTAAAACCAAAGCAATCGAAATTGCCCGGAAACTATCCCGGCACATCTCGGATTCCCGGGAGGTTCACTCCCTGGACCAGGACCTGATGGAACCTTACCTGGACCGGGTGATCAAGAAGGAAGGGTCCATTCAGATGCTGGCCATCACAAACACCGAAGGATTCCGCATCAGCCAGGTACATACCCAGCGGGGGGAAAAGAAACTGTTTAGAAATCTTCTTTCCAAGGACTTCAGGAAGCACGACTGGTTTGTCCGGGTACTGGAAACAGGGGAGGCATATTATTCAGACCTCTTTTTCTCCAAGTATACCGGGGCGTTGATCATGACGGCTGCTCTTCCGATTTTCAATGATGCAGGGAGTATCTTTGCCATTATAGATATAGATTTCCGGTTCGATGAGCTAGTCAAACTGATATCAGATCTGCCGGAGGAACTGTTATCGATTAAGGAAGAGTGAAAGGGAATTGAATGACGGTGCCGGCAGAGTTGAAGAAGAACCTGCCTGGGGCACCCGGGAAACCCCTCAGGTCTGCCAGGAGTACAACCCGGTTACCGTTACCGGCGGCCGGGGGAGTACGTAGGGTCCTCCGGGAATCACCAGGATGTCCGCACCGTTTCCATGGCGCCCCAGGGCAGCGTCAATTCCTGCTTCTACCGTTTCGACGGGGATCATAAAGGAATCCCTCACCTGCTCACCGGTCATACCGTAGGTATAATACATAATTTCGCAGTGGTGCAGCCCATTCATCAGTTCCTGCAGCATCCACTGGTCCTTGGCAATATAATTCTGTTTCTTTGAGAGCTCGAAGAATTCTTCCGGGTTCTCAAGGCGGTTCAGGAAACCTGTGAACTCCGGGCTGCCTACCCCTTCCCGGTTTTCCGCGGCCAGGATAACCGTCCCTCCCGGTTTGACGACCTGAAGGGCGGTGACCAGCCCCTTAAGGGACTGGTACAAGGTGGCGTCCAGGGGGAACCCGCCGCCGGTAGTGACCACGATATCCGCCTGCTTAGGCACATCGACTATTGCGTAGGTCTCGAGAAAAGAGCACGCCTGTTCATGGGCTTCCACAAGATCACCGCAGAACACACCGGTAATCCGGTGATGTTCATCCAGGGTCACATTAGCGATGAAATCCACACCCGCAGCCCGGGCGACAGCCACCGCCGCCTGGTGAAAAGGATTCTCCCGGAGGCGCCCGTAGCTGGTAGTATCCTGTTGGATCATCCGGTAACCATGAAGGTGTTTCAGCGTTTCCAGGGATGCGATTCCCGGAAGAATCGATTTTCTACCGCCGGAAAAACCGGCCATCAGGTGCAGCTCCACCAGGCCGGTACAGATCTTAAGATCCGCCTGGAGAAACCGTTTATCGATATAGATGGGTGTACCGTCATTCAGGGTGTTGATCAGCAGGTGCATTCCTGCATTTTCCGCGTCGTGATTGACCACGTTATACTTCCCGGCGATGCGGGTCCCCACAAGACGGATGATTTCCTCCAGTGTAGCCTGCCTGTGAATACCTGTCGCGATAAGGATGATAATCCTGCTTTTATCGATACCCGCGGTTTCCAGGACATCCAGCATAGGCACCAGCAGGGTTTCATTCGGTACCGGCCGCGTAGTGTCGGAGATCACGATAACCGCGGACTTTTTTCCTGTCGCCAGTTCCGCCAGGGGAGCGGTTCCAACCGGACCGGTATAGGCGTCCTTCACCGCGTTCTCCGGATCTGCCAGGGGCTCCACCTGTTTCATCCCCACCACCTGCATCACCTTCCTGTCCGGGAGAGTAACCGGTAATCCTGTTCTGCCATAAGAGAGAATTAAATTCATAACGCTTTGCCTTACTATTACCCGTATACGCTCATGACGTCTACAGGAGAAAGGCTGCACAGGAACAGAAAAAACGCAACCCATTCAAGGGGGAAACCCGGCTTCACGCAACTACCCCTTTCGCCGACAGTCTTCAATAGGAAAACCGTTCCTGTATCGAGCGGATAACCGGCTGCATGCCTAAGAACAGTTCCACAAGTTCGGGATCGAACTGTTTTCCGGACTGAACGCGAACATAGTGGTACACTTCCGATTCCTGCCAGGCCTCTTTATACGCCCGTTTCGACATAAGTGCGTCGAAGACATCCGCCATGGTCACGATACGTGCCGTAACCGGTATATCTTCTCCCTGCTTCCCGATACCGAACCGGACCGGTTCTGCTTGAATTTCAGGGATGTCGCCGGGGTATCCCTGACCATCCCACCGCTCATGATGATTAAGAACAACTTCGCGGGCAACTCTGTCCCAGTGGGAATCGAGGTTTTTAAAGAGACGGGCGCCGTATACGGTATGGAGTCTCATGAGGGTTTGCTCGTCACTCGTTAAGAAGGACGATTTCTTGAGGATGACATCGCTTACCGCGACTTTTCCCACATCGTGGAGCATCGCCGCCGGCATAAGGGCCTCCCTGGTCGCCCGTATCAGGCTGGTAGGAAGACACCTCTTTTCAGCCCACGCGGAAAAAAGCTCGGTAGATAACGTGGCCACCCGCTTTGCATGCTGTCCGGTTTCGTAGGGATCCCGGAGTTCGGAAAGCTCTACCATGCGGAGAACCATTTCCCTGTTGAGTTTCGCCCGTTCGATGGCGTTTGCCGCGTGCTGAGCATACTGCATGATGTAGAGCCGGTCCTGCCCGGAAAACGGAATTACTTCGCCTGATGACGATTGTGCGTTGATAAGCTGGAGTACCCCGAGAGTAGCCTTCGTTCCCGTCAGAAGGGGGACGATGAGCATCGATTGCGTCCTGTACGATGCCTGCTGGTCAAAGGCGGGGTTGAATGAAAACGTTACATTACTGCGTATGTCATACACATCGTCCACGAGAATCGGTTCCCCGCTTACCGCCACATACCCGGCAAGGGAAGCTTTATCGACAGGCAGACTCTGGCTCGCGAATACATGCCTCTGTTCCGCCGTTTCATTGACAAAGAGGGTATCATTCTGAACATAACTGAAAAAGAGCTGCCCCTTTGCCTCCAGGTAGAGTGTGCCTGCGTCGGCTCTCACGAACCGGCGTGCTTCGTAGAGTATCCGCTCGAGAAGGGTATCCAGGTCGCGTATGTGATAGATATTTTCAACGGTGGATAACAGCTGGTCGACATCCCGGGTTGACGGTCCGCCACCCAGGGCTATTCCTCTTCCTCTCCTTATATTGACCGCGCGGTTAAGTAAAGACATCTCACTTAATAATAGTTTAAAAGTACCCTAAATCACAAATCTTTTTTTCAGGATCATGGAAGGTTCCATCTATACGGATAGAGCCTTTTCCTTTACATTTCTCCAGAGGACCCTGTGAAAAGGCCGGCCATGCGAGATACAATTGAGATTACCTTTACATTAAATGGGAAACCTATACACGGTCATATGCCGGGAGACATGACACTCCTTGCCTATATCCGGCGAATACAGGGTTTAAAAGGAACAAAAGAAGGATGCGGACGGGGCCAGTGTGGAACCTGTACGGTCCTGATAAACGGCAGTCCTGAAAAATCGTGTGTGATAAAACTGAAAAGCGGTAAATTGAAGGGCGCTGACATTCAGACCATCGAGGGATTAACAACGGCAGGAGGACAGCTTCACCCGGTTCAAACCGCTTTTGTGAACGCAGGGGCGATCCAGTGCGGATTCTGCACCCCGGGGATGATTCTGACAATTAAGAGCCTGCTGGACTTAAACCCATCGCCCAGCCGGCAGGAGATCCGGGATTATATCAGTCCCCGTAATATCTGCCGCTGTACCGGGTACCGGAAGATATTCGATGCCGTGGAAGAAGCTGCGGGAATGATCAGGGGAGAACCTGCCCTGTTTCCCGGTTTCGAGGATGACGCACCCATGCGGCGCCGGGAAGGTATAGAAAAGGCGGCAGGAAGACTCAAATATGCTGATGATATCGAATGGGAAAACATGCTCCACGGGAAGGTGCTCTTCGCCGAAGAACCCCATGCAATCCTTACAAGTCTGCAGACGGAATCCCTCCTCTCCCTCCCCGGGGTTGCCGGGATAATTACCGCCGAAGATATTCCCGGATCCCGGAACATCGGGATGGTGTACCGGGACCAGCCTGCCCTTATCGGGACCGGAGATGAAATCCTTTCCCTTGCGGATCCCATCTGTGCTGTTTTCGCCGAATCGCCGGAACAGGCGGAAAGTGCTTTACACGCTGTGGAGGCTGAGTACAAAATTCTCCCTGGCGTGTATACCATGGAGGAGGCTGAACAGCCGGATGCTCCCCTGGTGCATCCGGATAAGCCGGGAAACATTTTCTACCAGGGAAGCATCGAACGGGGCAACGTGGAAGAGGAGCTTAAGGCTTCCGCTGTCGTGGTACAGGGAGTGTTTTCCACGTCCCGTGTTGCCCACGGGTTCATGGAACCCGAATCGGGTCTTGCCCGTCCGGATGGGACAGGGGGCGTGGAAATTCTGTATCCCACCCAGACAGTGTTCGACGACCAGGCCCAGGTATCGGAGGTACTGGACCTTCCCAGGGAGAAAATCCGGGTCATCCAGCTTCCGACAGGAGGGGCCTTCGGAGGTAAGGAGGATGTGATTTTTCATCATATCCTCGCCCTGGCTGCACTCAAGTTCAACCGTCCCGTAAAAATCACCCTCAACAGGAAAGAGTCCCTCCGGGTCAGCCAGAAGAAACACACCGCCAGGTTCGCCGCCAGGCTGGGTGTAACCAGGGACGGCAGGTTCCGGGCCCTTTCAGCGGTAATAAAAGCCGATAAAGGCGCCTACGCTGCATTAGGATTCGACATCATAGAAAACATGATGTCCTTTATCGGAGGTCCGTATTACATCCCTGCCGTGGAGATCAAGGGACGTTCGATTTACACCCATAATGTGATGGCCGGGGCCATGCGGGGCTTCGGAGCAAACCAGAGCAATTTCGTTATCGAGTCCCTGGTGGATATGGCAGCAAGGGAGACCGGCATCGATCCGTTTCAGATTCGTTTGAAAAATGCCCTGAAACCGGGTCTTCCCACGGTAACGGACCATGTCCTGGAACCGGGAATCCCGGGGATCGTTGAAGTGATAGAGGCAGTCCGGGAGGCCGTGGCAAAAGAGGACCCTCCCGAGGCGCCTGAGAATACGATCCTGGGGTTCGGCTTTGCATGCGGGGTAAAAAACGTCGGGTACGGCCACAGCCTGCCTGAGAGTGCCGGAACGAAGGTGGAGCTGTGCTCCGATGGTACATGCAGGCTCTACGTGTCCCATCATGAATACGGACAGGGTGCGGCTATCGGGCAGGCGAGGATAGCCTCGGAGGTGCTGGGAATTCCCATAGACTGTATCGAGTACCATGGCCCGGATACGGGGGAAACCCCCTTTACCGGGGCATCCACTGCCTCCCGGCAGACCTTCCTTTCAGGGAACGCCACTCTTGGCGCCTGCGGCCGGCTCCGTTCGGACCTGTTCGAACTGGCATCGGCGAGGATGGGGGTGCTGGACCCTGCATCGCTCTCTCTGAAAGGGAATTCGATCGTAACAAAAGACGGTGAAAAAAAGATGCCTCTTTCCGAGTTGGGAGAAAACTTTACGGCGGAATACCGGACCATAGCACCCGGGACCGATGGGTTCCTGGAGGAGGGCAGGAAGAGTGGCTACGGCAGTCCTGACTTTAAGAGCCGCAGGACCCACTGGGCATACGCTTACGGCGCCCAGGCTGCTTGGGTGGCCGTCGAGCCGGACTCGGGTAAAACCCGGGTACTTAAGATTATTACTGCCGGCGACGTGGGACGGGTGCTCAACCGGAGGGCCGTGGAAGGGCAGCAGGAAGGGGGAGTAGTCATGGGTGTAGGGTATGCCTTAAGCGAGGAGTTTAACGTCGAGCAGGGCAGGAACCTGACTGTTTCACTTAACCAGTGCGGAATACCCCGGGCAGGGGATGCTCCGGACATCGTAACTATTGCCGTTGAAGTCCCCCATCCCTGGGGCCCCCTTGGGGTAAAAGGACTTGCAGAAGCCCCTTCCCTGGCAACAGCTCCGGCAACAGCAAACGCAATCTATAATGCTGTGGGTGCCAGGATGCACGAACTTCCCATGAAACCGGAAAGGATCCAAGCGGCCTTAAGGCGCGTCAGGGAACATACCCTCTGAATACAAAAGACTCGCCCTATAGTTGTCATCAGCCAAAATGAAATGAACAAATACCTGGAAACAGTTGTTGTGTGTCCTCTTACATCGAAGCTTCATCCAAAATGGCGGACCAGGATTCAAACAACATGTGAGAAAAAACCGGTTGAGATAGCAGTGGATCAAATTCGATCGATTTACAAACAAAGGCTCAGGAACAAAATCGATATTTTACCTCCCGATGATGCTCTTAAACTTCGATATCTGATTTCAGAGATGTATGGAGAATAGTTTTTCGTAAAGGTATGGATTAGAAGGAGGAATCAGTGTGCTGTTTTCTGCATATAATCCCGGAGGATGTTATTCAGAAGTGTCTGATATTTAATCTTTTTTATTCCCGCTAATTTTTTCAGATAGAGAAGGATATCATCATCAAGCCTGATGGTTGTAGAGATTTTCGCCGGTGAATAGAATCGACCACGAACACCTTTTGAAAAATCATATTCCTTTTTCATTTCAAAATCATCCTTCGATTGTTTCATACTCTTTTCTTTCCTTTCCGGTTGCTATTCGTGCAGAAATAATTCGAATTTTCTCGTCTTCCTGTTCGACATTATAAAGATGGGTAACTATTACAATATCCCCTTCATGTGTTTGTCCCATCGTGATCCACCGCTCTTTAAAATAGGAAAACCGTTCATCAAGTAAAGAGAGGTGTAAAGGATCCCCGAAAAGCTCCTGGGCTTTCTCGAAAGAAACACCGTGTTTTTCCCAATTTGACCTGTTTTTCTCAGTATTCCATTCAAAGAGCACGTGATAAATATAGTAAATTGTATTTACATTGTCAATACTTTATCTATCCCCAACAGCCAGGTGGGGAATAATTAAAATCTACTTGATATATGCATAATATATGTATATACTATTAGTGTGGAAATTGAGTGGGATACAAGTAAAGCCAGAGCGAATCTTGAAAAACATGACGTTTGTTTCGCAGATGCAGAATTGGTTTTATTTGATCCTAATGCACTTACCCGGGAGGATACAAGGGCTGAAGGCGGACAACGTTTTGTGACTATTGGAAGTGGCACCACCGGACGTATCCTCGTCGTTGTCTATTCATATCGTGGGGAAAATATTCGGATGATTTCTGTACGCCCTGCGACGAGAAAAGAGAGAAGAAGTTATGAAGAAGGAATATGATTTCAGCAAGGCAAAAAGAGGTCCTGTAGTACCTCAAAAGGGGAAAACACGCATAACGATTTACATCGATGACGAAACTATCAAGGAATTCCGTAATCGCTCAGATGAAGCTGGGAAAGGTTACCAGACAATGATCAATGAAGCACTTCGAGAGTATTTGGGAGAATCGCATTTACCAGTGGATGAAAGTACCCTTCGACGTGTACTCCGGGAAGAACTTACGACGATAAGTTAAACGCTTATACCGATTTTTGCCTCTTTTCCGCAAAGGTACGGAGAAGAAGGGGGAATGATCATATATAATTGGGATATGGAACAAATAGATGGCAAATGAACATGATACTTCAGAAATACCCAATAATTTAAAACAAGCTTATTCCGTAATTACCACTTTAACGGACAAATTCTGCTATAAGCATCTCAATGAAGAATACGCACATTTGGCCCATGAATTAGCAGCCACTTTATGCAAATTTAATCCGTCTCCACTTCTTAGAGGAAATAAGAATATCTTGGCATGTGGAATAATCTATGCACTTGGGTTTGTTAATTTCCTATTTGATAAGGACACAAATCCATATATCAGTGCTGATGATCTCTGTACAGCATTTGAAGTAAAAAAAAGCAGTGCTTACAACAAATCCGTACTAATACGTAATGCATTGGGGATGGTTCAGTTCGATCCGGGTTGGTGTTTGCCAAGTTTGATGGATCAAAATCCATTAGTGTGGATGATCGAAATTGATGGATTGACGGTAGACGTACGACATCTGCCACGGAAAATACAAGAAATTGCCTATCAAAAGGGACTAATTCCCTACATTCCCGAAACAGATGAGGGTATGGCGGTGATTAACGATATAGAAGTTGTAGAAGACATAGGAGAGGAAAACAAGCGGAGTAGACTACAGGATCACGAAGAGAAAAAAGTAAAGAAAAAGAAAAAACATATCGATCCCTCACAAATATCATTAGATTTTTAGAAAGGAATTTTCCATTCTCTAATATTCTGCGGGCCTGTCAAGACTTTTGTGTAAACCCATTAGGCTACTCAACATATTTAGCCAACCGATCTTCAAAGAAGATGCAGAGTTGAGAATAAATAGAACCCCAGTTACGTACCCGCTGGGTCCACCGTTTACT
>JAJSAL010000173.1 GCA_024274705.1 Spirochaetota bacterium | reverse complement strand
TTCATTTCCTCATCTCCCTAGTTCACCGAAATAACGATATCAACCTGTTCGACAATTTCGACAACAGATTCCGCAGATACACCCCCTGTTTCCTCGACAATCTGATTTGTATTGATAGTGACAGTAAAACCCGCTTTCCTGACATCTTCTCCTGTTGCCGGGAGGTCGTAACCCGTGGTACGGCTTGCCTCTCCCCGGCGGATTAGCCGTTTTTGTCCGAACTTGTTGAAGAAAGTGACCGTTCCTTCCAAAACCTTCAGGCTCGTCCCATCATATTCGAAGTCGGTACCCCGGACAGACGCTGTCGAGACAGCACTTCTCAATTCGAAATCGTGAGTGATGCCCTCCTCAGTCCTTACCGTTGCCCTTACCTTCCCCACCTTGAGGTCGAGTTTTGTGCTGACCAGGTTTTCTCTTCTAATAAGTTCCGTGAGCTCCATGCGGGTCAGAGGTTTTATCTCGATTTCAGCAGTGCCAAGATCGAGTACCGCCTTTGAATTGAATCCGGTGGAGATGGTGGTACCAGGTAACACAGGTGTGAAGGAATGATTCCCCAAATTTGGCGGGAACTCGCCTTTCAGGGTAAGAAGGTCCAGATTAAAGAAATACGGAAGAATAGCCCCCCCTTGAGAGAAAAGGCCTTAAGAACAATGAGAGAAAATTCACCGACTCTTTCTTATCGGATCGTCTGTATCCCGCGGTTGCATCTTCCAGTGTTTATCCTCAAGATGCTTAACAGCTTCCTGAAGAGACGCATCCGCAGAAATCTCTTCAACAGCCGTGAAAACAATGTATACGGTGTTGCCGAAACCCGCATTTTCTTCCTCGAGCAGGTAATCGATGACGAGATCCGATTGATCTGAAAGCGGTAGACAATGCAGGACGAAAAAAGCACCAAAAAAGAAAGCAGAGGATATCTTTTTCATAATCTCCCTTCTTTAAATAAATACTATAGTGTCGGAGGAAAAGGTGTATCCCGCCAGACAGAGGGACATGATAAAGTAGAGACGGTTGACGATCGATTTTGGATTAACATAGAGAACATATATGCCGGTATAGATATAACTCCCGAAGACAACTATCGTTAAGAGAGAAAAGACCTTCACCGTTGTCCCTCGCCGAACTTGCCCGGAAATATGAACTTCTTTTCAGCTGCCTGGTCCGGGATAAGGTTGAAGTCTTTTAATTTTTTCAGTAGCCCTGCCTTGTTGTATACTGCAAGCTTGTTGTAAATGTTGGTGATATGGGTTTTCACTGTTCTTTCGCTTAATCCCAAGCTCCGCCCTATATCTCCATGGGAAGCACCGGTTAATAACGACTGAATGACCATTGCTTCGGTCTGAGTAAAATCATACCTGACACGCAGTTGATGTATTTCCTTTACCTCCTTTCCCACTATAAGAATTCCGAGAGTATCGCCGGTTTTATCGTGGATATTGGAGAGCTTTGCATCTATAAGAACTTTCGTCCGGTTTTTTTGCCATAGATGAACTCTCCAAGAGAAACTGTCAAAATCACCACCTGCCATTTTACCAATTTGCCGGCCGGATCAAGCAAGATGATCATCTCATCGATATTCTCAATGACTACCCTGCTCACATGCTCCAGGGAAATAGTCATAAATCTATATCTGAAAATCGCATACATCACACCGGACATCCAGATAAAAAGGAATACCGGCAACAAGCCAAATGAAGGGACAGACGTAATGGTTGGCACAATCACCTCTTCAGCTAACCCGGTTAAAGTAGGTTCTTAATTTTCCGTGTAGCGGTTACCCGGAATTCACTGAGCACTTGAACTGATATAATCCCATTTTGTTTTCTTAATGAATCTTTTACTAAAGTTCTGGCAATTTTTGTTTTACTTTTTCACTTGAATCATTAGCATAGATCAGAATATTTGTATCAAAAAAATATTTATCGCTCATGTAATTCATCTCGGGTCCATGTTTTACGGCCAATTTTAGCATTACTTTAGGCAATTAAACTGTCAAGTTCTTCAATCATTAAAAGTCGATTTCTTTCTTCCTGATCGACCAGCCCTTTGAGATATTCCCTAATAAGTCCACTAAAACTGGTATCTCTATCAATTGCGATTTTTTTTGCCTTTTTAAGCATGTCATCATCCAAAGAAATAGTAATATTGGACATAGCTGAACCTCCACCTGTGTAATACATACTACCCATTAATTCAACAAAGATGTTTCTCAATTCATCTTCGTCTATCCCGATATACCGGGGAATATCGACAATCAGCCAATTATAAGCTATAGTAGTCAATAGTAGTTCTTATTATGAATTTAGTTGATTCATTTATTACAGACAAAGACGGAAACATAAAAGACGTTATCATAGCATATGATACTTTTAAAAAAATCGAATCATTACTGCTCGATACGGGTCTTGGGAAAGCGATAGAGGAGGCTTCTTATGAAGAAGATTATTCCCTCGAAGAAGCAAAAATTATTATCCATGAAATAGATGACGGTTCAGTTTAAGAAATCTTTTTTCAGGGACTATCGTAGACTTCCCAGTCATGTAAGGGACAAGTAAAAGAAATCGTTCTAGAAAAGTTACCTGAAATCTCTTCAATTAGTGAAATGAAAAATAGCAGAAAACTTAAAGGGTATACCGCTTATTACAGAATCCGTATTGGTGATTACCGAATTGGCCTGGAAATAGAGAAAGGAATAATTATGGTAAGCCCAGTTCTGCATCGCAAAGAAATATATCGATATTTTCCATGAGAATCAATGTTGAATTGAGGTAATACTACACTTCACTACGCAATGTTTTTAGAAAGACCATGACTCATAACATGCGACCTCATCCAAAGCGAGCCGGTTTTTGCCGGCAGGTGACGGGTCTTTCGGGTATCCCATGGCCAGGAGTTCCACCACCGCAATATCATCAGGAATACCCAGGATCGTCCGGACCTGGTCGGCGTAAAAGGAACCCACCCAGCAGGTACCCAGTCCTTCCTCAACCGCGGCAAGGGTGATATGGTCGATGATGATGGCGACATCGATGGGCATCGGGTCCTGTCCGCACCGCATAAGCCGTCCACCTGAAACACCGCAGCAGGCGATTACCGCTCCTGCCTCTGCGACGAATCCCTGGTTGTTCGCCGCTTCGGAGAGTTTCCGTTTGGTGTTCCTGTCCCGGACCACGACGAGCCGCCATTCCTGGTCGTTCCGTGCGGAAGGTGCGAGCCGGCCCGCACCCAGGATGCGGTTGAGCACTTCATCTCCGATCTCCCGGTCCAGGTACGACCTTACGCTCTTTCTCGTCCGAATAGCTTCATAGACGTCCATGATTTTTCTCCTTACCTAAAAGCGATGCCTTAATGATAGAATTTACAGACAGTTTCGTTTTTATTCCCAGTACAGTCTGTTCGACTTTTTTCTGCTTGTCATACTGATCTTCGAAGAGTTCCGGCTGTTCCGGATCCCCGGCCCGCTCCAGGGAAGACACCCCCACACCGATAAGACGAATCAGGCCGGAACTGTCCCACCGCTTCTTCAGGAGCTGTTTCACCTCACTGAATACTTCTTCGGCGGAACTTACGTAGTGTCTCAAGGTGGTTTGAGCGGTGGTAGTGGAAAAATCGGCGTGTCTCACTTTGAGAACAACCGTTTTCGATTTAAATCCTTCTTTCATAAGCCGGAACATCACCTGGTGGGAGAGGTCGAGAAGAACTTTCAGGATGGAATCCCTGTCCCGTGTGTCTTCGGGAAAGGTTATTTCACTGCTTATGGATCTCGACTTCGGTTCTTCCCGGTGAATCCCGGAATCGATCCCCCGTACGGCATTGTACAGGTAGGCTCCCCCGGCCTGTCCGAACATGGTTTTTAGTGATCCTAAGGGGAAACTCCGGAGCTGGGGAACAGAGATGATATTGAACTCCCCGAGACGCTCCAGGGTTTTTTTTCCGATCCCCCAGAGGTCTTTCAGCTCCAGGTTGTCGAGAAAGGCTGTTTCTTCACCTTCACGGATAAGGTAGCAGCCGTCAGGTTTGGCATACTCGGAAGCGAGCTTCGCCAGGTACCGGTTAGGTGCAATACCGATTGAGATAGTGAGCCCTGCTTCTTCTTTCACCTGCTGCTTAAGTCGGAGGGCAGTGTCGTAAAGAGGACCGAACAGCCGTTCCGTACCGGTCATATCGATGAAGGCTTCATCGATGGAGATCTGCTGAACCTCCGGGCTGTAGGAATCGAACATGTGCATCACTTTCCTGGACAATTCGGCATACCGTTCCATCCGGGGAGGGAGGTAAACCCCCTGGGGACATTTTCTGTACGCCTGGGAAATGGGCATCGCGGAATGAACACCGAATACCCGCGCTTCGTAGGAACAGGCGGACACCACTCCCCGGGTCCCGGGCCTGGCGCCGATGATAACGGGCTTCCCCCGGATTTCCGGATTGTCCAGCTGTTCCACCGAGGCATAGAATGCATCCATATCTACGTGGAAGTAAACGCCCATTTAAAACTGTGTATCAAACCCCTCCTGTAAATCCTCCAGCAGGGAAACGATCTCCGGGTTGCCCTCTGTTTTCAATCTCCGGGAAACAAGAGGCTGGAGCTCCTCCATATTCGCTCCTTCCAGAACACCCTGGATATAATCCCGCAGGGAAGCATCCTGAGAAGCGTCCAGTATAGCTGAATACGCTTCTTCCCCACCGGTCCTGGAGAGGGCATATACAACCCGTATCTTAAGCGGCTGCTCCAGGGCTCCGGAGAGCAATGTACCCGCCAGTCCCGGTGTTTCAGCGGATCCCATGTCACCCAGCACTTCCACGACCCGGATCCGGATATCTTCCTCCTGGTTCCGTTTGAAGAGATTGACCAGGCTTTTTTCCACGGTATCATCTAAGAGGGAGAGTTTTTGTATCGATGACAGGGCTTCTATTTTCAGCTCCGGATTTTCTTCCCGCAGAGCAAGACCCGAAAGGGTACTCTTCACTTCTTCGTTTACGGTCCCCATATCTCCCAGGGCCCGGATAGCAAACATTCTGAGCATGGTGTACTTCCCGCCCCTCATTTTTGCCGTGGTAACCATGGTCTGCCACACCTTCAGCGCTGCAGAATCGAAACCCATGGCCCCCAGTGCACGGGCTGCATTGATCCTGACATCAATAGGCTCGGTTTCGCTGGTTACCAGTTTATTGAGCGCGTCGACGATTCGGGCATTGGCGGTTGTTCTGGTACGGAACAGCGCCCAGGTTACATTTTTCTTTACTTCAGGAATCGGTTTCTGGAGCAGTGTATAGAGGGTGTTGATGGAACCGGGATCTGCAATTTTAGCCAGTACAGCGGTGCCGTCTATCAGGTAATGAGCTTCGGTTGCGGTCAGCAGTCCCCTGGAAAGGATTGCCGTCACCGTCTTTCCGTCAACCTTATAGAGAGTAAGGAGGGCATCGGTTACAGCCCTGCGCACGTCAGGAGACGGAGAATTCAGATTTTCCACGATAAAAGGAAGAGCCTTAGTGCCGCCGGCGTTATTACCTAACGCATGGATGATCTCTATCCTTACCTTTTCGCTTACGCCGTCGTTCCGGAGATAGGTGGAGAGTGTTGGAACTGTTGACTGGCTGCCGACCTTGTTCACCGACCGGATGATCCAGAGCAGCACTTCCTCTTCTTTTTCCGTTTTCAGCATACCGAACAGGAGGTCCGCAGTCCGGGCCAGGTTAAACCGGGCAATACCCTGCACGGCGATTATCCGGAGCCCGGTATCCGGCGAGGTCAGGTACTTCTCGAATAGTTTAAAAATCCGCTGATCCGTATTCCCTCCGGCCGCAATGGAAGAGAGAGCTTTCAGCAGGGAGATCTCCATATCCCGGTCGATTTCCCCGTCACTGCCTGCGGGAAACAGACTCAATATCCTTTCCAGGCTCTCTTCACCCCCGATCTTGCCGAGGGACCTGATTATTTCATTCTTGACTGAAGTCTTTGTCGTCTTCCCCAGTTCCTCGGTAAGGAGGTCCTGGGCACTCTTGCTTCCGATGGATCCAAGAGCCTGAATACTTTCGGATTTGAATTCTTCAAGGTCCAATACTTCCATGATGTACGGCACGGCAATATCTGACTCCAGCCTGCCTAAGGTCTTGATTGCCGCCCGAACCCGGTCCGGATCGGCGGCTTTTTCCTTGATTACCGTATTGATCATGCTGCTCACCAGGACTCCCCGGTCTTCGGAACTTAAGTCTTCCGGAAGGGGATACCCTTTTACAATCATGGATAACAGCTCGTCCCTGGCTTTAATAAAATCGTTTTCCGCGCTTCTGCCCTCTTTCTTGTAGGCCAGGGCCATAGTCGCGATAAACCCTTCCATTTTATCCATTACTTCCTTCATGGCAGAAGGAGTAAGAAAGATCCCCTCCTCGCCAAGCTGCTCTTTCTGCACAATGATGTCGTCGATCTGGAACCGGTAACTGAGTGAGATAAGCTCCGGAATCTCCCCCTTGGCGTTCTCCAGGCTTTTCCGCACTTCATACAGAGAGCTAAGAGGAATGAACCGGTAGTTTTCGATGATAAACCCTAAGATTTCCTGGGCCTGGATGGTTTTATCCTTCACCCGGGACTCCGGGATCTCCTCGTCCAGGTCAACCGTCTGGTCCTTACGGCCGTTGTCATTCAGATCGATATAGCCGTTTTTCAGTTCCGGGAAAATGCGCTCCAGATCGCTTCCAAGAGCATTATCTACCACCTGACTGTACACCGGAAAGGCCATCAGCAGGAAAAAGATTGCAACAATACCTATGCAATAGAGAAAATTTCGTTTCATATCATGTATCCTAACCCAAGGGGTTTATGAAAGCAAGACACCGAGGAAAAAAGCCGAGATAGCAGGTTTTACGGGGATGAATGTTCGTATCCGCTATCCAACGATAAGTTTATCAGATTTTTTATCCACTTACTTCTCTCACTACCCAAGATTTAAGTGGATTATATGTCATCTCTATCTATTCCGGCCTGTTTAAGAATAGATATTATTGTGCCTTTAGGTAAATCTTTTTTATGAAACGGAACTACAGCTCTTTTCCTGGAATCAGGATGCAGATAGATATGATGACCGCCTTTGATCCGATCAAGGATAAAGCCGTGCTTAGTTAAGATACGGATTATTTCTTTCGGAGTTAAAGGAGGAATTTTAGGCATGCTTTTCTAACAGTATTGTGGTTTCAAAGGTATGTTCTTCTGTGGGTATTTCTTCACTATGAGCAACAAGACTCTCTATGTACAGCTCAATAGCTTCTTTAGCCATCTTCTTTGCTTCTTCGATTGTATCTCCGAATGTAACACATCCGGGAAGCATAGGGACGGTTACTGTATAACCCCCTTCGGGTTCTTCTGTTAACAAGATTCTGTATGTTAATGGTTTCATAGTATGCCTTTTCTCCTAAATAAGCGACTACATATCCTGAAATCGCCTCGATAACTCTATAATTTTGATGACAACTTTTCAATCACTCATTTTCGCAGGAGAGTCATCTATGAAATCACATACTCTTTGCATCCTCTTCGATCTCTGCGTGAAACATACTTAAAAAAAGTTGATTTGGTCCTTTACCCGGAGAAGGGTATAGATTTTTTTCTTTTCCCCTTCTATTCTGAGATCGTAAGGCAGTACTTTATATACAACTTCCAGATGAAGGACCAGATCCGCCTCCCTTGGGATCGTAAATTCCAGTAACAGTGGATTCGGAGGGTTTTTCCCGATGTAGATTTCCGTTCTCTTCTCCCGGGCAAGATTAGAGAATGGAAAATTTGCATCATACACAATAATTTGTTCATCTCCTGTCAATGCTGCCGTCATATCCGATGGGAACCCTATCGATTCAATCTTTAAGGTTATACGGCGCCTGTCCAGGAAGGGCTCAATCATCTCTGTGATGGAGATCAATTCGGGTATGGTGCTACCCGGAACCAGGGATTCCCTTTGGGTTTCATGCAGCTCCGAATTATATCCGCTTCCTGAAATAGAAAGATCGCCGATGGGAGCCGGACTGCTGATCTGCATATACCGTGTGCGGCTTACCAGGTCGATAGACTCTTCGACATAGACAGGCTGATCAGCATGGTTCCAGGGGTCGGTGAGATAGATATACACCGCGAAAAACAGGGAGGAAACACCGAAAAAGAGAAGAAGCGAAAGGTGTTGAATCCTCTGCCTTTTCCCCACAGCGTGTTTATGGAGCAAACTTAACCGAATCAGCATAAGTACAAAGGGCAGTACAAACAGAGCAAAAAGTAAATTCCCAGCCAGGCGTGAATAGAGAATGAACTCGATAACCTTCAGCGACGGCAGGGTAAAAACATCATACACCATCTTGAAAAGCCAGAAGGGCGCCAGGCAGAGGAGTATCAACTTCAGGAATCTCCTCTTCAACAGGGAAAAAATGAAAGCACAGATAAACGCCCAGGCAAAATAGTAGGAAAAAGATACATTTATCACGGTTACGGTAATGGTTGTGAGAATGAGAAACATCATGGCAGCTGCAGAGTAAAAACTACCCCGAAAAGAAAAATACCGTTTTCGTAAAAAACGGAATACCAGGAAAAACAGAAGAAACGCTACCGAAGCTTTCAGGCACAGAAAGAAAAACGGCTGGACCTTCCACATAGCGGGGTAGGATTTTAACTGTGAAACGCCTTCGAGAACGAATGTCCCGGCCAGGATACAGAGAAAAATAACGATATAAAGGACAGGAAGGGTGCCCAGGTGATGTACGAGAATGCCCAGGTACTTTTTTACTCTGTTCCGGAACAGAAGGCTGTACAGAAATAAACCTGAGAATATGATAATCAGAATCAGGACGTACACATTTTCCCGAACGATGATTTTCTTTCCACCGATTTGAAAGAACAAAAAATGTTTGTCCCACTCTTCCGGAAACCCTCCGGATAGTGTACCCAGGAATTCCTGAAAAAACAGAAGAAATGAAAATATCAGGGAACTCTCATCCGCCATTTCCCCTGTAGAACCTGAGCCTGTTATTGCGATTGCCGGAAACTCCTCGTTCAAAAAAGGCTCGATGATGGTAACACTGTCGGTCATACCCACCCTGAACACCTGATGCTCATTGCCCCTCAGGCGGTAGGATATATCGGTGCGGTCAAGGGCGGTAGAACAGGCTTCCATAAGCCAGTACGGGGTAGTTCCATACTTCGCACCGGACTGGATGGAAACTGCTTCCGGGAACTCTTTGAAATTGAGAAAGAGCACCGCCACCGGAGATTCGGGATAGAAATCCTGGAGAAACCGGTCTGTACCAATGGGATAAGAACGCAATGTTTCATGCTCCCCTCCCAGGAACAGTACCGAAACCGTAATCGGCGGGGATGAACCTTTAAGCTCTTCCAGAAGAGCAAGAGCAAGGGCAAGATTCAACGAACCGTCTGAGGTGGCTTCTGCGCCGTCTCCCTGATCCAGGGGAACAGCGATAATCAGTGTGTCCTCCCGTTCACCCGGAATGGTGCTGATCAGGTTCCGTGAAAAGGAGTGGCTCCCCTCCATCTCCTGGAAATCCTGTTCTATGTATTCGATATCATACTGTTTCAGCCTGCCCTTGATAAACGATAGTGCATCCTTTTCGTTTTTTGATCCTTCTGTTCGGGGGTAAAGGGTGGAAAAAAAAGAATAATCCTGAAGCACAACAGCTGTACGAACATGGATGGGGCTTTGAGAAAAGAGCGTTTCAGCCGATAAGATGAATAGGGAGAGCATCAGCATGCATGTTCGCATATACAGGTTGTACAATAGGGCGGTGTACACGGTTCGTCAAGGATGCTTGGGAGCATCCCTGCCTCCACAGAATGTATAGGTATAAAAGCCGGTTAAGGTTACTAAAATGTAAAGAAGGAATGTACCATGGAAATCATGCCTGAAATCAAAACAAGACACAGTATTCGTAAATTCGAAAACAAGCCTATTAACAGAACTATGCTGGAACGGATTCTCGATGCAGGGAGAAGCGCTCCTTCTGCAAAAAACCGTCAACCCTGGCGTTTTATCGTGATCGAAAAAGAGGACCTTAAAAAGAAAGTCCAGACCGCAGCATTCGGGCAGGAGTATGTCGGACAGGCAGGAGCCATTATTGCCGGGTGTTCCACCAACATCGATTACCGCATGCCCAACGGACAGCTCTCTCACCCTGTGGACATCACCTTTGCTATATCATTTATGATGCTCCAGGCAATTCATGAAGACTTAGGTACCTGTATTGTTACAACCTTTGATGAGCAGGAAGTGAAAGAGCTGCTCTCCGTGCCGTATTCCATGAAAGTAATCATGCTTCTTCTCGTCGGATACCCCGCCGAGGAGCCCCTCCCGGAAACGAGAAAATCCTTAAACCGGGTTACCGCCTTCAATCACTGGTAACCAAAGCATCATACTCATAGGAAAGAGCATTCCGTTCTGCTCCCTTTTCGATACCAAACCCGATAAGTGCATCCAGAAGAGGCCCGAAATCAAGGCCTGAAGCCTCACACATCTTTGGAAACATACTTATTTCGGTAAATCCAGGGATCGTGTTGATTTCGTTTATATAGAGAGAATTGTTTACCTCATCGAAAAAAAGATCCACCCGGGCATATCCATGGATTCCGCACAGGGTAAACGCACGAACCGCCAGCTTTTTTATCTCCTGTATCTTTTTCGGTTCGATCTCCGCTGGAATGAACAGGCCGGCTCCCTGTTCATCTATATACTTTGCAGCGTAATCGTAGAACTCGTGGGAGGGGCGTATCTCCCCCGGGATAAATGCCTCAGGGGATTCATTACCGATAACGGAACATTCAATCTCCCTGGCTTTGACAGCTTTTTCAATAAGAATGCGGGTATCGAAGGTCAAGGCAAGCATTACCGCATCGAACAGTCCGGCTGGTGTGTGTACCTTGGAAACACCGACAGAAGACCCGGCACTTACAGGTTTGACAAACACGGGAAATCCGAAACTATCCTGAACTGCGTTGATCAGGGAGGCACCGGTATCGCCGGGCTCCGATATATCCTTCCTGTGGACACAGAACGATGGAACTACCGGCACGCCGCCTTTCTGCCAGAGTCTTTTTGCTTTATCCTTGTCCATCCCCAGTGCGCTCCCCAGGACCCCGGCACCCACATAGGGAAGTCCTATCATTTCGAGCAGACCCTGTAGAGTTCCATCTTCACCAAATGTTCCATGGAGAACCGGAAATACGATATCCAGCGGTATGTATCCATCCCTGCAGTACAGTCCTCTGCCGGGAATGCAGGAGACAAGATCATCTTCCCTGCAGAAAACTTGAAGCCGGGAGATATTTTTTTTCTTCTCTAAAGCTTCGTCCGGGTTCACCCGGTACCACACGCCTCTTTTGTCGATTCCGATACAGGTGACGGAATACTTTTCCGGGTCGAGATTCCGGTATACCGCTGCCGCCGACCGTAAGGACACTTCATGTTCCCCGGACCGTCCTCCATAGAGCAAAGCTACACGTTTCATACAACTATATAATCTGGATTAGAAAAAAAGTGCAAGAGAATATCTTGGACATTTCCGCTCTTTATGCATATCCTTACCCTTGATGGTGGATGCAATACCCTTTCGCACTCTGTTACAGGACCGGGATGGTTCGATACTTCCGGACTATGCGGAAATGGACAGGAATGCCCTCTCTTTTTTTGCAGGGTCTCCTTTAGATTTCGAATCATCCCTTTCGATGGGAGGAACCGGCTATTTCAGGCGTGAGGATGCTGCCGCATCTCTTGTGGAGTACAACACCGGTCTCTGTGCCGGTGAAAAAGCCATTACAAACGCAGCAGCAATCGCAGACGCAGGCACATTCTGTGTTATCACAGGACAGCAAGCGGAATTTCTCGGAGGTCCTGTATTTACCGCGTATAAAATCATCACCGCGATCCGCCTCGCCCGGTATCTTTCAGAGACATACGGTATCCGGGCAGTACCGGTGTTCTGGATCGCGTCGGAAGATCACGATTTTCACGAGATTAACAGGGTTTACTATCAGAAACCTGACGGAGAAATCGGAAAAATCACCTTTCCCTGGGCACGTACCGGGAACTCCCTCTATGACCTCCCTCTGGATGCACACCAGATCCAGGCTTTTCATACATACCTGCAGCACTTGGACAGTGATACTTCAGCCGGCTATATACGAAGTATCTATAAACCTAAAGGGGAGACAGAATACTGTTCCTGGCAGGCAGGGATCTGGTCATCCCTGTTTGAACGGTATGGACTGGTCATTGCGGACCCCAGGTGCTTCAGACCATATGCAGGAATTTTCTATTCTGCTGTTTTCTCCCGGCAGGAAGCGATAAGAAAGGCTATCTCCGAAGCCGGCGAAGCAATGGCACAGGCAGGGTATAGGCCGGCACTAACAAATGAACAAACGGGCATGTTATACACCTACGACGGGACAGGCCGGCGGGTCCGTATCGATGACCGCTTTGACCACCAGGCCCTCGTTTACACCCGGCCTTCAACGTATTCCACCGACGTTGCCATCCGCCCCGTACTGGCAGACGCAGCCCTTCCTGTGGCCGCAAGTGTACTCGGCCCGGGGGAACTGCAGTACATGGCCCAGCTGCGGGAGGTATACCGCCTTCTGGAAGTACCTCAGCCGGTAATCTTTCCCAGGAAAAGCTATACCGTGCTTTCAAAAAGAGACCTGAAGCTGTGTGAGAAGTACGGTGTTGATCCCGGGGATATCCTTTTAGGAAAATCTCATTTACAGGAACTCATACCAATCGATGATCATCTTTCAGAGCAGTTTGAAAAAGCCCGTTCCCGTATCGAAGAGGCGCTGTCCCCCCTTCGTCCTCAGCTAGCGGAAATCGACCCCAATCTTGTTAAAACGTGGACCCGCACCCTGGATACACTGATGTTCAGGTTGCGGGACCTGGAATACCGGACTCAAAACGCAGTTTCCAGTCAGAAAGGATATGAAAAAAGAGAATTGCGGGCCTTCATCAACCGAATTCGACCTCTTCATTCCCTGCAGGAAAGAATTTTTCCCCTACCCCATTTTTTCAATAGAAATGGAACGGATTTCCTCGAGAATATTATGAAGCATGGCGAGCTAAACTTGTTCGAACATATCATTCTCGAACTCTGATACTTTTGAAGCCCGGCCCGATTCATACCCCCGTTGAATATTTTCATCCTTTCAGATACCATGCATGGGTCTTACTCCTCAACAGGCAAGCAGAAAGGTTATGTATGATTAAAGCCGGCGCAATAGATAAAGGAACGTGTTTATTAATCAAAAACGACCCGTATCTCGTAGCTGAACGGGAATTCGTCAATCCCGGCAAAGGCTCTGCCTTTGTCAGACTCAAGCTCAAGAATTTGAAAACGGGTCTTGTGCTGAAACAGACCATGAAGACCCAGGACACGGTGGAAGAAATACTCGTTGAAGATAAGGACTGTCAATATCTCTACGCCGATGGAGACTTGATTCATTTTATGGATGCAGAGACATACGAACAGTTCAGCATATCCCGGGAAGATTTTACAGATACCATGAATTTCCTCAAAGAGGGAGATACCTACACTGTGGTGATGTGGGAGCGGGAACCCATCGATATTAAACTGCCCTACAAAATGGTGTTTACCGTAACCGAAGCTCAAAATGCTGTAAAAGGTGACTCCGTTACAGGTGCAACCAAACCGGTGACCCTGGAGACCGGACTGATGGTCCGGGTGCCCCTTTTCATCAAAGAAGGAGAAAAAATACTCGTCAATACCGAAACCAGAGAATATGTAGAGCGGGTAAATACGTAAGTTTCATTATTTATACAAGGGATTGCATCAAAACGATTATATGGTATAATCATAACCAGGAAAAAAATAGTGAGAGTAACAACAAAAGGGAGATACGCTCTTCGGGCGGTACTCACCCTCGCAGCGGCGAAACATGACCACCCCATCTCCATTCGTCAGATCGCAGAAGCAGAAGACCTGTCTCCTGAATTTCTTGAACAGATTTTCTTCAAACTGAAGAAAACAGGAATGATCGTATCCACCCGGGGTCCAGGCGGGGGTTTCCAGCTGAACAGAGACCCTGAGGAGATCACGTTGCTGGAAATTCTTGAAGGTGCAGGAGAAGTAACAGACTTGACACCCTGTTCAAACGAAGAGATCGGTGAGATGGGGTGCGAAAGGACACCGGACTGCCTTGCCCACAAGGTCTGGAAAAACTCAGCCGCCCAGGTAAAAAATGTTTTCGCAGGTATTACTCTTGGGTCAATCATTGCCGGCAATGGAAACATTAAAGAACTGATTCCGGGATAGATAAGCTAATTTCGTTTTACATGAAGGTCCATCTGAGGAAAAGGTATCTCGATACCGTTCTTTTTGAAATGCCGCCATATCTCCAGGTTATTCCAGGATAGAGCTGAATACTTGTCTGTTACATCCCGTACCCATGTAAATGTACGCATAAGGATACCTGAATCCTGAAAAGCGGAGACCCGCACCAAGGGTTCCGGCCTTCGCAGGCTATAGGGGTTCTCCTCTGCAACATGCATAAGCACTTCTATCACCTTGTCCAGGTCCGAACCGTAAGCCACCTGTACTTCGTTGGTGATGACGATCCTTCTGTCTTCGTAAGAATAATTATTGATGTGATTGTTCACCAACTGACTGTTTGGAACAATAATCGATTCATTGGTGAGCGTATTGATCGTAGTGGTAAGCAGGCGAATCTTGACTACGATTCCTTCGTAATTCTGCAAAAGAACCCGGTCGCCTTCCTTGATAGGCTGAGAAAAAAGAATAACGATGCCGGAAAAAAAGTTGGAGACCACCCCCTGCAGCCCAAAACCGACACCAATACCGAGGACCCCGAATATCACCGTGAGAGACGAAAGGTTTATGCCAATGATGGACAGCCCGATGATGATGATGACCACCATGATCCCGTAACGGCTGATATTGGTAATGGTAAACTTTTTCGCATCATCTAAGGGGAAGCTGCTTAATACTGTACGGTTAATAAAAGACAGGAAACCCTTAGCGATCCAGGATGCGATGTAAAACACGGGAATGGTCAGAATTATGGTGATCAGGGATATTTTCGTGGAACCGGATTCGAAAAAGGGCGAGCTTAAGAGGTCATAAAACATCTTAAGATAACGTGAAATCTCGGCCCCGAAAAGCCTGCCGACAAAGACAACGATAAAAACAGTAAAGACGATACGAATGCCCAGCCTGATCCACCGCACAATGTTATCAGCTATCTCTTCCGACAATTTCGTACGTTTCAGGATACGCCGGAGAAACATGAGAAAGATCTTATAGCTTACAAAAAAGATTACTGCAGGAACGACAAAATCGAGAACCAGTTCACCAAGGCTGAAGGGCAGAGCGACCGGGCCTATCTCAATGGTATTCCTCCAGATATTGCGGACAATAGTAAAAAACTTCATACTCTTGTCAATTATCGGAATAGTTTCAGAAAAAAACATTGCGTTTAGTGTAAGAACCCATTAATATGTAATCAAAGCAACTGTTTTTAACGTTATTGCACTTTTTTATTATTTTAGGGGTTGTATAGTGAAGAAAAGAATCGGCTTTATTTCTTTCCGCCTGGCCGGCACAGATGGTGTATCTCTGGAAACCACGAAATGGGCGGAAGTACTGGAAGAACAGGGTCACGAATGCTACTACTTCGCAGGAGAACTGGACACACCGGAGGACCGGTCCCTCTGTATAGAAGAAGCTCACTTTCAGCATCCTGAAATCAAGCGGCTCTACCTCATGTGTTTCGACAATATCAACAGGCCAAGAGAACTGAGTGACGGTCTCCACCATTACCGGGAATATTTGAAATCGAAACTCTATGAATTCATCAAATCCTTCGATCTGGATGTTCTTATCCCGGAGAACGCCATTACCATTCCTCTTAATATCCCTTTGGGTATGGCTATAACCGAGGTCATTGCGGAAACCGGGATTAATACCGTAGCTCATCACCACGATTTTTTCTGGGAACGAAAACGCTTCCTCCGGAACTGCGTGTGGGATATCCTCAATTCATGTTATCCTCCTCACCTGTCCAGCATTCAGCACGCGGTGATCAACTCCTCCGCTGCAAACCAGCTGGCCCTCCGGACGGGCATCTCATCGGTCCTGATACCGAATGTGATGAATTTCGAAGAACCTCCTGCGCCCCTGGATGAATACGCCTGTGATGTCCGTCAGGCCCTGGGTATTGATGATTCGGAACTCTTCGTTCTCCAGCCTACCCGGGTGGTACAGCGCAAGGGGATCGAACACGCCATAGAATTCGTGGCCAGGCTGGGAATGGAGGCTACCCTGGTGATTTCCCACGCATCCGGGGATGAAGGGTATGAATACCAGGACCGGGTGAAAGAGTATGCTGATCTTCTGGGCATCAAGGCGAAATTCGTGGACGACATCATTGGAGACCGGAGGGGACGCACTCCCGACGGGAAAAAGATTTATTCTCTTCAGGACATTTATCCTCATGCGGACCTGATAACCTACCCGTCTATTTTTGAAGGATTCGGCAACGCCTTTCTCGAAGCGATGTATTTTAAAAAACCGATCCTGGTCAATAATTATTCCATCTATTCCCACGACATCAAGCCAAAAGGGTTCGATGTCATCGAGATGGATGATTTTATCAGCCGGTTGACCATACACCGCGCAAAAGAGGTACTGTCCAACCCGGAAATGGTTGAGGAAATGGTGGAGAAAAACTATCAGCTCGGGCGGAAATACTACTCATTTCACATCCTGAATTCCAAGCTGTTGCACATAAGCACTAATTTCTGGGGTAAAGGGAATAACCATTCTACCGTTTGATGAATTCCTTTGATAAGGTAACAATATTCCACTATCACCTGAAGCCCGGCGGAGTAACCCAGGTCATTATCCAGTCTGTGGTTGCCATCCTCTCTAATATCCCGGAAGTAACACAGGTTACCCTTGTATGCGGCAGCAGCGAAAACAGTGAAAAAGTAATCGCCACAATACGGGAATCCCTGGGGAGGGAACCTTCAGGGAAAACGGTGACCTGTCAGGTCATACCTGAGCTCGGATATCTTCAGCCGGAACAGATACGCAGTGTGGATGCCGGATCGGTGGAGGAAGACCTTCTCCGCCGGTACGGAGGTACCCTCTGGTGGGTCCACAACTACCACCTGGGTAAAAATCCCCTGTTTACCCGGATATTGCTGAAAACAGCAGAAACCAGACCGGACCAGGCGATTCTTTTTCATATCCATGATTTCCCTGAATGTGCAAGGTTCGGAAATCTCTCCTTTCTCCTGGATCATGTCGATCTTCCGCTGTACCCGGTGTTCCCGAATGTGCGCTACGGTGTGATCAATTCCCGGGACAGGGATGTTCTCATCCAGGCAGGGCTCCCTGAGAAAACGGTGTTTCTGCTCCACGACCCGGTGGAGAGTCTCCCGGATACAGCGATTTCGCAGGATGCAGCAAAGCAGGCTTTATCCGCTTTCGCGGCGGGTACTGGCCGTCTCTTCCATGAAAAAGGGGTAAACCTCTTGTACCCGGTGAGAACAATCCGGAGAAAGAATGTGCTGGAAGCCGCCCTGCTTACCCGGCTTTTACCCTTCCGGGCCAACCTGATAGTCACCCTCCCGGGGGTTTCCCGAAAGGAAAAACCCTATTCCGATGTAGTGGAAGAGTGTTGCAGGACCGGCGCCGTACCAGGTTTATGGGGTACCGGGGCGGATCCGTTATCTCCGGGATTCGAAACGGTACGTGCAGCCGCAGATATTGTTATCTCATCCTCTGTGCAGGAAGGGTTCGGATACCTTTTTCTCAATGCTCTTCAGTGGCGGCGCCCTCTCCTGGGAAGACGCCTGGATATCCTTGAGGGTATAGGGAGTGTTTTTAAAGGATATCCCCACATGTTTTATTCCGCCTTAGCGGTTCCCCTGGAGGAAAAGATGTCGAGGCTGCTCCGGAAGATGTACGAAAACCGCATTGCAGTCCTGAAACGCTATTTTCACGGGAACGAAGAGGAATTGCTGAAACATCAGATCCGGGAACTGCTGAAGCAGGAGGAAATCGATTTTTCTTACCTTTCCCCGGGGTTGCAGCAGAAACTGCTTCTGAAGGCAGAGGATACCAGGTATAGATGTGAACTCCGCCGGAACAATCAGGAGATTCTCGATACTGCCCGGAACCTTCTTGAGCGCACACCTCCTGATGTCACCCCTGCGATTGAAGAACAGTACGGGCTGCAGTCCTTTGCCCGTCGAATGAAAGCCGTTTTTTCTTCTTTCCACATGCCCGGTTCTCAGGTACAGTGGAAAACAGACAGGTCGATTCAGGAAACAGTGTTACAACACTTCATCTCCGTGGATAATATCAGGCTTCTTTTTGCGGATCCGGAGGATACTTCAGGTTGATTGAACTTAAAGAAGTATGCAAATCATTCGAAAACGTGAAAGCCGTTGACAATATCTCCTTCAAAGCAAAAAAGGGAGAAATTTTCGGTCTCCTAGGTCCAAACGGTGCCGGTAAATCCACAACCATCAGGATGATCATGAACATCCTTATGCCGGACAACGGGGCTATCCTGTTCGATGGGAAACCGGTAATAGAAAAAGACAAGGAAAGAATCGGTTATCTTCCCGAGGAAAGGGGATTATACAAGAAAGTCAAAGTGAATGAGCTCCTTCTCTACTTCGCATCCCTTAAAGGGCGGCAGAAAACATTCAGCCGGAAGCGGATCGATTACTGGCTGGACCGTTTCGACCTCACAGACTGGAAAGAACGGAAGACCGAAGAGCTGTCCAAAGGGATGTCGCAGAAAGTGCAGTTTATTGCCTCCCTGGTGCATGATCCGGATCTTCTCTTCCTGGATGAACCGTTCTCCGGCATCGATCCGGTAAGTACGGATCTGATGATCGACACGATCCTTGATCTGCAGAAACAGGGAAAAACGATCCTCTTTTCCACTCACATCATGGAAAACGCGGAAAAAATCTGCAACACGATTTTCCTCATCCACAAGGGAAAGGAAGTGATCAGCGGCCCCCTGGATAAAATTAAGGACACCTACGGGAAAAGGGCTATCGTGATCGAGTTTGACGGAGACGGTGGCTTCCTGGACACCCTCCCCTTTGTAGAACAGGCTGTATGGTACCCCAGGTGGGTGGAAGTGAACTTAAGCGAATCGGGTACCCCGGAGATGCTCCTCCGGGCGCTGCTGGGAAAGGTACAGATCCGCAAGTTTGAAATACGCTCTCCATCTCTCCACTCTATCTTTATATCCCGGGTGGGGCGATGAAAAAGCTGCTGGAAATCGTCAAACACGAATTCAAGATGACCGCAGCCAACAGGACCTACATCATCATGACTATTCTCGGACCCTTCCTCATTCTGGCAGTTACCGTCCTCCCGGCGATCGTTTCCATGAGAACCGGCGGGATAAAGGAGGGAACCCGGATAGGCATCCTCTCTTCCAGCCCTTCGTTCACGGCTGCCCTTGAGCAGGCTTTCGACACCATGGGTATAGTGACGGATACCCTGGGATCCCTGGAAGATCAGAGGGAAAAGGTGTTAAGCGGTGCAAACGAAGGGTTCCTTGTTATCCCTGAAAATTATCTCGAAGCCGGTTCCATTTCCTATTATTCAGCATCAGGGACGAACCCGATTATCACAGAAGCCCTTCAGCAGGTGATAAGTGATACTATCGTGGCGGAGCGGCTCTCCCGGCAGGGTCTCGATCCCGGGGAAGTGCAAAATCTCACCCGGAACACCGGATTGGATATCCGGAGGATCAGCCGTACAGGTAAAACAGAGCGGCAGGAGTTTCTGACCATCTTCTTTACCGCCCTCGCTTTTGTGATGCTCCTCTATATGACTATCCTCCTCTACGGCCAGATGATCGGCCGTTCTGTTGTGGATGAAAAAACATCGAAAACCGTAGAGATCATGCTCTCCTCTGTCCGGCCTATGGACATCCTCTTTGGAAAAATCATCGGCCGTGGAGCAGCAGGCCTGCTTCAGTACACCCTGTGGATATCCGTCTCCCTTATCCTTCTCGCCCTGGTTCGGATGATCCGCCCCTTTGAGGTGCAGTTTTCCTTCGACCCCCGTTATTTCGGTTTCCTGACAATGTTCTTCATCCTTGCGTTCCTCCTCTACTCTTCCGCCTTTGCAGCCCTTGGAGCCGGCGCAGAGGATTCGCAGCACTTAGGACAACTGGGATGGCCCCTTATCATGTTCCTGGTGATCCCCCTGGTCCTTATATCTCCGATAGTTATGAATCCGGATTCCACTTTTGTGGTGGTCCTCTCCTACTTTCCCCTGACCTCGCCTATCGTCATGTTTATCCGGGTCCTGGTGAACATGCCTCCCCCATGGGAAATTATTCTCTGTGTTGCCGTCCTTATCACGGCGATCTTCATTACCATGTTTGCAGCGTCAAAGATATTCCGCATCGGGATCCTTATGACGGGAAAACGGCATACATTTCGGGAAATCATCAGGTGGATTCGTTACTGAATGCTATCGATTGCTGTTGATATTTAGCATTTATTATCAATGTATTATCCTTTTCCAGCTATATGCCCTTGAATGTCGGGTGATTAAGGAGTATAGTTTTGCTGAAAATCAAATATCCCTTCACAAAGGAACTATATATGTCAAAGAAAAACATGGTAACTATAGACGGCAACACGGCAGCGGCGTACGTGGCCCATGCGACGAACGAGGTAATCGCGATCTATCCGATCACTCCGTCGTCTCCCATGGGCGAACTTTCAGATCTTTACTCGGCAATGGACCGGAAAAACATCTGGGGAACAATACCGGATGTTATCGAAATGCAGTCCGAAGCAGGCGCTTCCGGAGCGGTGCACGGGGCCCTTACTACCGGAGCATTGACTACCACCTTTACCGCGTCCCAGGGTCTCCTCCTGATGATCCCGAACATGTTCAAGATTGCCGGAGAACTCACTCCCACAGTGTTTCATATCTCAGCCCGTTCCGTAGCGTGCCAGGCGCTCTCCATCTTCGGTGACCACTCGGATGTTATGGCCGTGCGGTCTACGGGATTTGCCATGCTTGCTTCCAACACGGTACAGGAAGTGATGGACTGTGCCCTTATCTCCCAGGTAGCGACCCTGGAATCCCGGGTACCCTTTATCCACTTTTTCGATGGGTTCAGGATTTCCCATGAAGTGAAAAAGGTGGAGGAGATTCCCTATGACATCATGAAGCAGATGCTTCCTCCGGAACTGATCCATGCCCACCGTTTGAGGGGACTCAATCCCGAGCATCCCAGTATCCGCGGCACCAGTCAGAATCCGGACGTGTTCTTTGCAGCCCGGGAAACAGTCAACAAGTATTACCGCGCAGCACCGGGAATTGTGCAGAAGGCAATGGACCGGTTCGCGGAACTCACTGGCAGGCAGTACCATCTGTTCGATTATGTCGGAGCACCGGACGCTGAGAAGGTAATCATCCTTATGGGTTCCACTGCGGATACTGTTGAGGAAACAGTCGATTACTTAAGCTTAAAAGGGGAAAAACTGGGGATTCTCAAAGTCCGGCTCTACCGTCCTTTCTCTGCGAGCCACATGGTAGAAGCACTCCCGTCATCGGTGAAAAGGATCGCCGTCCTGGACATGACCAAGGAACCGGGAGCCATCGGGGAGCCTCTGTATGAAGATGTACGGACCGCTTTCGGTGAAGTGATGAGTAACGGAGACTCCAAGTTCAAGAGTTATCCGAAAATCGTAGGCGGCCGGTACGGCCTTGGCCTTTCCGACCACGGGATCACTCCTGCCATGGTAAAGAGTGTGTTCGATAATCTTGGCAATGATAAACCGAAGAATCATTTTTCCGTAGGAATTATCGATGACTTGAACGGAGACAGCCTGGAATGGGACCCGGAATGGGTAATCGACGGCGAGGGACTCCACCAGGCTATGTTCTTCGGTCTTGGTTCCGACGGCACTGTCGGGGCGAACAAGAACTCCATCAAAATTATTGGAGAAGCCACGGACAACTGGGCCCAGGGGTACTTTGTTTACGATTCCAAGAAAGCAGGAGCCGTTACGGTTTCCCACCTCCGGTTCGGAAAAAAACCGATAAAGAGTGCTTACCTCATTCAGAAAGCCCAGTTCGTGGCATGTCACAATTTCAGCTTCATCGAAAAATACGATATGCTGAAGTACGCAGAGAAAGGCGGAACATTTCTCCTCACAACCCACTACGCTAAAGATCAGATATGGGAAGAGCTGCCGGTGGAGGTACAGAATCAAATTATCGTCAAAGAGTTGAAGTTCTATATCATCGACGCCATTAAAATCGCGGAAGATGTTGGGCTTGGGAACAGGATCAATGTTATTATGCAGACTGCGTTCTTTTTGATATCCGGTTTCCTGCCGAAAGAGGAAGCTCTGGATCTTATTAAAACGACAGTTAAAAAGACCTACGGCAAAAAAGGCCAGGACATCGTAGACAGGAACATTGCCGCTATAGACGGGGCTACCGATAAGATTGTTCAGGTGGAGTATCCTGCAGAGACCCGGGGAAACCTCCACATGAAGGACCCGGTCCCCGGCAGTGCTCCGGATTTCGTTAAATCCGTAACCGGTGAGATCATTGCCGGCAGGGGAAACAGGATACCCACTTCAAAACTACCCGATGACGGTACCTATCCCACTGGGACCACGAAATATGAAAAGCGAAATATCGCCGAACACATCCCGGTCTGGGAACCGGAAATCTGTATTCAGTGCGGAGACTGCTCCGCCGTGTGTCCTCACGGTGTCATCCGGATGAAAGCGTACGATCCGAAACACCTGGATAAAGCACCCCAAACATTCAAGAGTACTGATGCCAAAGGGAAAGATTTTGCAGGGCTCAAAATGACCATCCAGGTAGCACCGGAAGACTGTACAGGCTGCGGCGGTTGTGTGCACATATGTCCGGCTTACGAGAAGGTACAAGGTGAAAAAACCGATAAAAAAGCTATTAACATGGAACCTCAGCACGACTTGAGGGAACAGGAAACGAAAAACTGGGACTATTTCCTTTCCATACCGAATACTGATCCCTCCCTCATCAACAGAAAAACCACAAAGGGAACCCAGCTGCTGCAGCCGCTGTTCGAATTCTCAGGGGCATGCGCGGGATGCGGCGAAACACCCTATGTCAAGCTCCTCTCCCAGCTCTTCGGAGACAGGGCGATCATAGCCAACGCCACCGGGTGTTCCTCCATATACGGCGGAAACCTGCCGACAACACCGTACACCACCCGGGAAGACGGCAGAGGACCTGCCTGGTCGAACTCCCTGTTCGAAGATGCCGCTGAGTTCGGTCTCGGGTTCCGGCTTACTGCGGACAAACAGAATACCTTCGCGCGGGAACTCCTTAACACCCTCAAGGACGATGCAGGTGCCAAGCTGGATATGGAACTATGTCAGAAGATCCTTGATAATCCTCAAAGTGAACAGAAAGAGATCGAACAGCAGAGGGTATGGGTGGCAGACCTGAAAACAGCCTGTGAAAAAAGCACTTCTCCCGAAGCAAAAGACCTGTTAAGCCTGGCAGACGCCCTTATTAAACGGTCTGTATGGACCCTGGGCGGGGACGGCTGGGCGTACGATATCGGGTACGGAGGTTTGGATCACGTTATGGCCTCGGGTAGAAACGTGAATGCCCTGGTTATGGACACGGAAGTGTATTCCAACACCGGCGGACAGATGTCCAAGGCTACCCCCACCGGGGCCATTGCGAAGTTCGCTGCAGGCGGAAAAGCTCTGAATAAGAAAGATCTCGGGATGATGATGATGAGCTACGGCTACGTGTACGTCGCCAGAATAGCCATGGGATATAATCGCATTCAGACAATAAAGGCATTCCTGGAAGCCGAAGCATACGACGGACCATCCATCATTATCGCCTACAGCCACTGTATTGCCCACGGCATCAACATGACAAAGGGAATGGATCAGCAGAAAGCCGCCGTTACTTCCGGCATGTGGCCTCTCTTCCGGTACAACCCTGCTCTTGCCAAGGAAGGGAAAAACCCCCTTATCCTGGACTCAAAAGAACCAAGTACGGATGTGGCGGACTACATGTACAACGAACTCCGGTTCAGGTCTTTAAGGCAGACTAAACCGGAAAAGGCGGAAAAATTCCTCGGGCAGGTACGGAGAGATATCGAAACTCAGTACAAGATGTATAAGTACCTTGCGGAAAAACCAATTTAGGTTTACCTGGAAGACTATTACACCCCCGGTCTTTTCGGCCGGGGGTTTTTTTGCTCAGATTGTACTGAAGGGGATACGTGTTGACTTTGAGTCAAAGAATTAGTACAATTTGAAGAATAATTCTGCAATCTGTTCGGTGAGGAATCGAACGTGTGAAAAAGAAGATTCCCAGGACCATTAACACCGTATTACAAGACCTGTTTACGAAATATCCTGTTGTTATTTGAGAAATTCCTTCGATTATGCGCGGGGAGAGTAGGACAGATAGTTAATCTTTCAAGCCTTGGGAATGATACTGGTATTTCCTACACAACAGCATCCGAATGGCTGACATTGCTCCAGGCCAGCTTCGTTGTTTATCTATTAAAACCCTATCATGTAAACATGTCGAAGAGACTGGTGAAATCACCGAAGCTCTATTTTTATGACACTGGTCTTGCGGCGAGGCTGCTGGGACTAGAAAAAAAAGAACATGTGGAAAATCACCCATTAAAGGGGAATCTTTTTGAAAACCTGGTTGTGGGAGAAATTCTTAAATTCCGATATAACAGGGCCCTGCCTGATAATTTATATTTTTACCGTGACAGCAAAGGGAACGAGGTCGATATCGTGTATGAAATCGGTGGCCGGCCATTTCCCATAGAAATTAAATCCGCAGAAACCATTCATCCCGATTTCTTCGGCAATATCCGATATTTCAACAACATCATTCCAAAATCCGGTCTGTCCGGTGAAGGTATGCTGATCTACGGTGGAGACAGAATAGAATCCCGGAATAATATTTCGGTTATTCAACCTGAGTACATTGAGAGTTTTTTGACAACACTGTTGAAATGAAGCGTTTACATCACCAAAGAACGATCAGCGGGATTGCTTCTTCGGCCCGTTGTAACCATGCCGGAAAGGGAACCTTTCGTGAGTGTTTCATTAAAAAAAATATTTGCATATTGTATACAATTATAATATACTTCTCCGAACCCCGGCTTCCTGGTTGAATCGTCCGTTGCCACACCCCTGCGAAGTACGGGTACATCTCTACTATAATAAAGGGGGAGGTCATGAGCGGCAAGGAATACATCGCAGATCTGGTCTCAAAAGCAAAAGCAGCACAAAAAGAATTTGAATCGTATTCACAGGAACAGGTAGACCGGCTTGTCCGCATAGTGGGGAAAACGGTGCACGACAACGCGGAAGAGCTGGCACGGATGGCCGTGGATGAATCCCGCATGGGGGTGTACGAAGACAAAGTCCTTAAAAACAAGGGGAAACCGCGGATTATCTGGAACAGTCTTAAAGGAAAAAAATCCGTGGGCATTATAGACCGGGATGAAGAGAAGGGAATCATCTACGTAGCCAAACCTGTGGGAGTTGTAGCTATGGTAACGCCCTGTACCAATCCTATCGTTACCCCCATGTGCAATGCCATGTTCGTCCTCAAAGGGAGAAACGCAGGAATCGTAGCGCCCCACCCCAGGGCCAAGAAATGCGGTACCTATACGATCGACCTTATCAACGAAGAATTCCGGAAGCTCGGGGCGCCGGAACATCTGCTCCAGATCATCGAAGAGCCCTCCCTGGATCTCACCAACGAACTGATGAGGGCGGTAGACGTAATTATAGCCACCGGCGGTATGGGTGTCGTCAAAGCATCCTACTCCAGCGGAAAGCCTTCCTTCGGTGTCGGGGCGGGTAATGTTCAGGTGATCATCGACCGGGACGTGGAGATTAAACCTGCCGTGGATAAAATCATAACAGGGAGAATATTTGACAACGGCATTATCTGTACCGGGGAACAGTGCGTACTGGCCCCGGAGGAAAAACTCGATGAAGTGGTAGACATCTTTAAAAAGAGCGGAGCTTATTACAGCGACGATGAAGCAGAACTCGACAAATTCCGCCGAGCTATTTTTACCGAAGACGGAATTATGAACAAAGAGGTGGTCGGTCAATCCGTCCAGACTGTGTGCACCCTTGCGGGGGTAGCCGTTCCGGAGGCAACACGGGTGCTTCTTCTTAAAGCCAGGGGACCTGGATCCGCCGACCTGCTCTGCAAGGAGAAAATGTGTCCCGTCCTGACTATTCTTCCTTATACATCCTTCGAAGATGCGGTTGAAATAGCCCACACCAACCTTCTCCTGGACGGCATCGGTCACACCGTTGCGATTCATTCCAACAACCGGGAGCATATAGAATACGCCGGCACAGTACTTCCTATAAGCCGGCTCACGGTGAACCAGGTTTCCTCTACAAGTACAGGAGGAAGTTTCAAAAACGGATTTGCCCCAACCACTACCTTAGGGTGCGGTTCCTGGGGAAACAACAGCATCTCCGAAAACCTTACCTATACCCATCTTCTCAACATCGCTAGAATCGGCCTGTTCAATGAAGATGCACCGGTACCTAAGGACGAGGAGATCTGGAGTCAGTAAGGAGGCTATAAAAGTGCCGGATAAGCAATTTCTGGACCAGGAAAAAGAACGGTGGCAGAATACAACCGTTAAAAAAGTAACCGACAGGTTTCCCGAGCGGGAGGAAACGTTTTGCAACACCTCGGGCCTTCCTGTTGAACGGGTGTACCTGCCTTCCATCACAACCGACGAAGAGTACATGGAATACCTGGGCTTCCCCGGGGAATATCCTTTCACCCGTGGGATACAACCCACCATGTACCGCGGACGGTTCTGGACCATGCGCCAGTACGCCGGTTTCGGCACAGCCGAGGAATCAAACCAGAGGTATAAATTCCTCTTAGACCAGGGCCAGACAGGCCTTTCCATTGCCTTCGACCTGCCGACCCAGATCGGCTTGAATTCCGACAACCCGCTGTGTGAAGGAGAAGTGGGAAAAGTGGGGGTGGCCATCGATTCCCTACACGATATGGAAGTCCTCTTCGACGGCATTCCCCTGGACAAAGTGTCCACATCCATGACCATCAACTCACCTGCGGCGATCCTCCTGGCTATGTACATCGCTGTAGCGGAAAAACAGGGCGTTTCAAAGGAAAAGATCCGGGGGACCGTGCAGAACGACATCCTGAAAGAGTATGTTGCCCGGGGGACCTACATTTTTCCGCCGGAGCCGTCCATGCGGATCGTAAACAACATTTTCGAGTACTGCTCCAGGGAGGTACCCCAGTGGAATACCATAAGCATATCCGGGTATCACATCCGGGAAGCCGGATCTACGGCTGTACAGGAGATCGCATTCACCCTGGCAGACGGGATCGAGTACGTGAAGAATGCTGTGGGGATTGGTCTGGACATAGATGATTTCGCCGGGAGGCTCTAGTTTTTCTTCTGCTCCGGCAACGACCTGTTCGAAGAAGTGGCAAAGTTCAGGGCTGCCAGAAGACTATGGGCAAGGATCATGAAAGAGAAGTTCGACGCGAAGAAATCGAAGTCGATGATGCTCCGGTTTCACACGCAAACCAGCGGATCCGTCCTTACAGCCCAACAGCCGGATAACAATATTATCCGGGTGGCTATCCAGGCCCTGGCCGCGGTACTCGGGGGAACCCAGAGCTTGCACACAAACTCGAAAGAAGAAGCCCTCTCCCTTCCTCCGGAGGAATCGGTGAGGATAGCTTTAAGAACACAGCAGATCCTGGCGTATGAATCAGGGGCGGCACAAACGGTGGATCCATTAGGCGGCTCATACTACGTGGAAGCCCTTACCGACGGGATGTGTGAGAAAGCCTGGGAGTACATTGAAAAAATCGAAAACATGGGAGGCATGATCCGGGCGATCGAAAAGGGGTACGTGCAGAAAGAGATCCAGGACGCCGCGTACCAGTACCAGATCAGGATTGCTTCAGGAGAACAGGTGGTGATCGGTCTGAATAAATTCTATATAGAAGAACCGCCGCTGAGAGGTCTTCCCAGGGTCAATCCGTCAATCCGGGATATCCAGATTCAGAAACTGGAAAACGTAAAGAAAACCCGGGACGACGGGAAGGTAAAAGACTCCCTGGAAAACCTGCGTAAGGGCGCACAGGAGAGTTCCCGGAACCTCATGCCTTATATTCTCGACGCGGTAAAAGCTTATGCAACCATCGAAGAAATATGCACTGTTCTGAAACAGGAGTTCGGGGAATTTCAGGAAATAATTGTTGTGTAGTCTATGGAGATCACCATGAAAGAGAAAAAAAAGCGAATATTGATTGCCAAACCGGGTCTCGACGGCCATGACAGGGGAGCCAAGTACATTGCCCGGGCTTTAAAGGATGCGGGGTACGAAGTGATATATACCGGTATCCGTCAGACTCCATCCTCCATCGTCACAACAGCTATCCAGGAAGATGTGGACTTTATAGGCCTGAGTCTCCTGTCCGGAGCGCATAACGAACTCTTTGCCAAAGTTCTGAACCTCCTTAAAGAGAAGCATATCGATGACATTGTCGTGTTCGGCGGCGGAATCATTCCTGAAGATGATATCCCTTCCCTAAAAGAGATTGGAGTACAGGCAATCTTCACTCCCGGTGCCAACATCGAGGACATTACCCGTTTTATCGAGTCCATTAATACAGGCTGAGAAGTCCCGATGGAAGTCGTTGAGAAACTGATCGCACAGGACATCCGGGCCATCGCAAGGGCGATTACCATTATCGAGAACGATGAGGCCGGAAAGGAACAGCTGATAGATGAAGTGCATCCCCATACCGGACGGGCCCGGGTGTGGGGAATCACCGGCCCTCCCGGCAGCGGCAAGAGCACCCTGGTAAACAGGCTGATACAGCGGGAAAGAGAGAAGGGGCATTCCGTTGCGGTAGTCGCAGTGGACCCGTCCTCCCCGTTTTCCGGGGGCGCATTTTTAGGTGACCGTTTAAGAATGCAGAAACACGCCGACGACCCGGGTGTATTCATCCGCTCCATGGCAACCCGGGGACACCTGGGAGGCATCTCGCCTGCTACGGGCGATACCATCAAAATCCTGGATGCGGCAGGCTTTGAAACGATTCTCGTGGAAACAATCGGGGTAGGACAATCGGAGATAGAGGTTATCCAGCTTACGGACATTGTGCTCCTCGTACTGGTTCCCGGTCTGGGAGACGAGATCCAAATGATGAAGGCGGGCATCATGGAAATCGGCGATGTCTTTGTGGTGAATAAAAAGGATATAGACGGTGCGGAGCGACTGAAATCCGAGATTGAGTATGTTCTGGCCATACAGGCACCCGGGAGTACGCCTCATCCCGTCGCCCTGGTATCCGCAAGGACCGATGACGGTATCGATGCTCTTCTGGACACGATCTATGAATACTACGAACAGCTGTGTGAAAACGGATGCCTCGAGGACAAACGTAAAGAACGGGTAAAAAAACACATCACCGCTATTTTCTCCTACAAAGTACACGAGATGCTGGACGTACATTTCGAGCTTTCTAAAAACCTGGACACCTGGATCGATATGATTTACAGGAAAGAGGTAAAACCCTACGCATTTATCAATGACAAGATTCAAACCTTTTTAAAGGAGTGTGAAGAAGATGATTAAGAGGATCGATCACATCGGCATTGCCGTTGACTCACTGGACGAACACATCCCCTTTTACCGGGATGTCCTCAAACTCGAATTCATAGGAATCGAGGAAATACCTGATCAGAAAGTGAAAATCGCTGTGTTCAAAGTGGGAGAAGTGAAAATTGAACTGCTGGAATCCACGTCTCCTGAGGGGCCGGTAGCGAAACATATCGCAAAGAAAGGGCCGGGACTGCACCACCTCTCTTTCAACACGGACAATATTATCGACGAGATCGCGGGGTTACAGAAGAACAACATCCGGATGATCGATGATACACCCAGGGAAGGAAGCCACGGAAATAAAATCGCGTTTCTCCACCCTGTTTCTTCGGGAAAGGTGCTGACAGAGTTGACCGAAGGGTAGCACGCGTGGGCAGCATGGGTAATCGATAAAAAAGAAGATAACAAATAGGAAGAATTACTTCCCTGAAAAGCCCCGGAGGCGGTAATAGTCGTCCACCAGTTCCTGAAACCTGCCTTTTTCGAGAATATACTTATTCTTTCCCAGGGTATTTGTAAAAAACCAGGGAGGGAGGGCATCATCCTCAGGGGTCATCCCTTCCCTTACATTGAACTCCCGGATCGTAAGGGCGATGGTTCGGGAAATCTGCTTCATATCCCCTTCCTTCAGGTCGAGACCCATGGTTCCCCGGATAATGGTACCCAGTTCATCCCAGTAGATCATGTCCCGGAAAAACCTGCAGAGGATAAGGGTGTCATAGATAGCAAGCCGGTCCTCGTACTCCAGGAGCATCTCCGCTTTTCCTTTATTTGTCTGCGGGTCGATAAGCCCGGCCAGTTCCGGTTTGTAGAAGGTGGTCCGGAGGTGGCAGGCTCCCCGGTCGGAAACGGCATATCCTAAGCCCATACCCTGCAGGTACCGGGGGTCGTATCCCGGTGGTTCCAGCCCCTTTACATGGATCGCCCGTTCCTCCATGCCCAGTTCCTGTGCCGCGGTCCGGACTCCCTCGGCAAGGAGATTCCCAATGCCTTCACGTGAGGCAATCATTTTGAGAAGTTCGGCTATCCTGTCCACATCACCGTAATCGATTTCAAACGGAATCTTACCCGACTTAGATGCCTCTACGGCAAAGGCCGTGACGTTCCCCGCGGTTATGGTGTCCACTCCCAGCCGGTCGCAAAGATCGTTTAAATAAGCGATTTCCCGGATATCGTCAACAAGATTGAGCCCCCCGAAGGCATTGATTGTTTCATACTCCGGACCGTCAGTTTCCAGTCCCTCGTGCCTGCCGCTGGTAACAGTGGTGCCTCGTGTACAGGCGATAAAACAATACAGGCACGATTTCTGCTTCACCCTGCACAGAGTATGGAGAGCGGATGCATTGATCTTTTCCACGTGCTTAACCGTCCCTTCAGACCAGTACCGTGAAGGAAATGCCTCCACTTTTGTGGTTATGTCTACTACGAGGGGAGTACCCGAGGCTTTGTACGCCTTTGTACTGCTGTGATCCCTGCCGTTTTCAAGACGGAACCGTTTGTATTCTCTCAAACCCTCCGGATCGAAGGCCTCTTTCTCCGTATCCCCGATAACCACAAGGGCTTTTATCTTCTTGCTTCCCATCACAGTACCGGTCCCGGCCCTTCCCGCACATCTTCCGAAGTCGTTATTGATGTAGGCAAACTTGACCAGGTTTTCTCCTGCAGGACCAATGGTGAGAACAGCGGGCTTTTCTGATGTATACTCCTCTCTCAGCATCTTCTCTGTTTCAAAACTGTCTTTTCCCGTGAGGGTTCCGGCGTCTTTAAACCTTACGGAGCCGTTTCGTATCTCCAGATAATGCCACGAATCCAGGGCTCCCCGGATGACCAGGGCATCGTACCCGGAACGGGCAAGCTGCAGGAACGCTTTGCCCCCGGAATAGGCTTCGCAGAACACGCCCGTAAGGGGAGATTTGGTGATCACCGCATACCTGTTGGCCCCCCAGATACCGAACCCACAGGCAGGCCCGGTGACAAAAATCAGGTGGTTATCCGGTGACAGTGGATCCACCCCTTCCGGATTCCTCTGTAGCAGCAGCCATGCACCAAGTCCTTTACCACCGATGTACTGTTCATACACCCTGTCATCCAGGGGCTGCTCATGAAATTGCTTCCTGGTACAGTCTATCTCAAGAATTTTACCAAAAACGCCGTGCATGCGGCCCTCCTTGACGGATTAATTGTATATAGTATACATTTATTGCATCACATTACACAAGGATACACAACGGGACGGCACGTACATGGCAGGGTTCGAATTAGACCGGGATATCATGGATAGAAGGAAACTGCCGGACCAGATTTTCGATATCATCAAGAAGATGATCCTTTCAGGAAGGCTCGCAGCAGGACAGAAAATTCCCGAGGAGTCTATAGCCTCTTCTCTCAAGGTAAGCCGGACGCCCATCCGGGAAGCCCTTCAGAAACTTCAGCAGGTGGGTATCATCGAAATCGTTCCCAGGAGTTTTGCCCGGGTGGTGAAGCTGAAACCGGAAGACAGGAAGCAAATCGGCGAAGTGCGGATGCAGCTGGAGCTCCTTACCGCCCGGCTTATTTCTCAGACCGCTTCGGATAATGACGTAGCGTCCCTAAGAAAGATATCGGATGCGTGTCTTGTCCTGGCTGAAAAAGGCGATAAAGCAGCGGTGTATGAGAAGCACAGCGAGTTTCACCTGGAAATGGCCCGGAGAACCGGGAACTCCTACCTCTACGACATGATGAAGAGCATCGATGTGAAGGTGCAGTTGTTACGGGTCTCAGGGTACGTCCGGGCGGAACAGATAATAGAAAACCTCTCGTTCCATCCCCGGATCATCGACGCAATCGCATGTCACGACGGTGAAGAAGCCGAGAGGCTCACCATGGAGCACCTGGAAAACTTTTATTTCACCCCGAGATGAAGAATATCACCAAATACCCGGGAAGTTCAGCATGGAAAAGAGAATAGTATCCGGAACATACGGTGAAATTTTAATTGCATATTGTATACAATTATAGTATACTTCATCCCTATGGTAACCATTGATGCTTCCTTTATCACTGCTGTTCAAAAACTGAGCACAGAGCCCGTGAAAGGCTGTTTTTACTGTCAGAAATGTTCTGTTGGATGTCCTACTGCTTATGCAATGGACTTAGGCCCAGCCCAGGTAATCAAGATGGTACAGCTTGGGCAGAAGGAGCGGGTCCTAAAAAGTTCAGCTATCTGGCTCTGCGTGGGCTGTGAAACCTGCGGGGCCCGGTGTCCTAACGGTATACGGATCAACAATGTGATGGACACCCTTAAAGAAATGGCCCTGGAAGGGCAGGTTGCACCGGCTGAAAAGGAAGTGTACGCCCTGCACAGGTCCTTTGTTGAGTCTATCCGCCGTTTCGGGCGGGTCCATGAGCTCTCTATGATGCTGGAATACAAACTCCGAACACCCGGGAAGCTCCTGAATGACCTGGCCTGGAATCTTCAGCTCTTCGCAAAAGGGAAAGCCCTTCACCTCTGGAAAAAGATCCGGGACCTGGACAGGCTAAAAGAGCTGTTCCAACGGTCCGGAGTGTAGGAGGAGAGCTTTTCATGAAGTATTCATACTATCCCGGCTGTACAGCGGAAACTACGGCCTACGAGTTCGGCCGTTCCACCGAAGCCGCATGCAAAACCCTGGGTGTCGACCTGGTCGAACTGGAAGACTGGAACTGCTGCGGTGCCACATCCGCCCACAGCCTGAGTCTTCAATTGAACAACGAACTCTCTGCACGAACCGTGGCTTTGAGCCAGGACGCAAGGCGGGACCTTGCAATCGCCTGCCCGGGATGTTACCAGAGGGTGTTGAACTCGGACCATCATCTCAGGGTTGACCCGGCGTTCCGGAAGGACATGGAGGAAACCCTCGGCTTCTCCTACAACGGCAAAGGGAAGGTACGTCACCTCCTGGATATCCTCACCACCGATGTGAGTCTGGACACGGTTCGGTCGAAAGTTGTCAAACCTCTTACAGGGTTAAAGCCTGTCATATACTACGGCTGCGTACTCTTAAGGCCCCCTGCCCTGACAGGATGGGACGATCCGGAACACCCGATGGTCATGGACACCGTGACTGCTGCCCTGGGAGCCGAGGTGAAAGAGTGGTCCCACAAGGTGGACTGCTGCGGGGCAAGCCTGGTATTGAGCCGGTCGGACATCGTAACCACCCTCTCCAACAAACTGGTGGACTTAAGTGTAGAGGCCGGGGCAAACTGCCTGGTTACTATTTGCGGTATGTGTCATCTAAATATAGACAGCCGGCAGGCAGGTCAAAACCTCCCTGTCTTTTACCTAACGGAACTGATGAGCCTGGCCTTCGGCACTCCGGTAAGGGAGGTGGAACACTGGCTGAAAAAACACATGCTCGACGGCCGGCCGCTCTTAAGGTCTTTAGGGCTCCTGTGATGTCATTGGCGCGGCTGTCCGATCCTTCCTGCAGGGATGTCCTGGTGGTGGGAAGCGGTATAAGCGGTATGGGAACAGCCCACCTGCTGGCCCGCATGGGATACCAGGTGTATCTCCTGGACAGCGCTCCCGGCATCGGCGGTTCCTTCCACCTTTTAGACAGGACCTTTTCCACGAACTACTGTGGAATCTGCATCATGCTCCCGGAACAGCCGTCGTACTGCCCTACCCTTGAAGCAGACACGAATCCGAATATTCATATTCTGGCCTTAACGGAACTGAAAGCCCTGGAAGGAAAGGCAGGTGCATTCAACGCGAAGGTGCTTCGAAAGCCCCGGTATGTGGATATAGAAAGATGCAACCGGTGCGGAAAGTGCAGGGAAGTCTGTCCGGAATCCCGCCCAAGCGTATTCGAAGGGAGTATCGCCCTCCAGCAAGCTATCTATCCTCCCCCCTCCCGGGCCGTACCGGATGCCTTTGTGATCGACATGGATGTGTGCACACGGTGCGGTAAATGCGTGGAGGTTTGTCCGGAGAACGCCATAGACCTGGACATGCATACTATCAAGACTGATATACAGGTAGGGGCCGTGGTGTTGTCTCCCGGGTTCGAACCGTTCAACGTGGAGAAACGGAGTGAATTCGGATGGGGACATTATCCCAATGTGCTCACCAGTATCCAGTTCGAACGGATGGCCAGTATCGCCGGCAGTACCAGGGCCCGGCTTACCCGCCCTTCCGATGGGATGACTCCGGAAAAGATCGCTTTTATCCATTGTGTAGGCTCACGGGACAGGGAGAAGGGAAACGAATTCTGTTCCTCCGCTTGCTGTATGTACACTGCTAAACAGATCACCATGGCCAAAGAGAACTACCCTGACCTGGAAGTTACGGTATTTACTATGGACATCCGGGCTTTCGGTAAGGGATTCGAGCATTACATGGATGACGTTATGGCAAAGCCGGGAATTACCTACCGGCGGAGCATGGTCTCTTCGGTGTATCAATATGAAAAAACGAAAGATCTCTATGTAAAGTACTTAAATGATCAGGGTGAACACGTGCAGGAAGATTTCGACATGATCGTCCTGGCAGTGGGACTGGACCATCCTAAAGGAGCGGAAGCTTTAAGTCATGCGGCCGGTATAGAGCTTAACCAGTGGTTGTTTGCGAAAACAGGACCATTCTCTACCAGAGGAACGACCCGTCCCGGGGTGTTTATCGGTGGAGCGTTCCACGAGCCCATGGATATTCCCGAAGTGATTGCCGACTCTTCCGCTGCAGCTTCGGCTGTCGCAGGGATGCTGGGACTACCTGAGAACCTCCCTTCCAAAACCGAAAAAACCCTTGAATCCGATGAACGGGATGTAACCGGGGAAGACCCCAGGCTGGGCGTATTCATCTGCAGGTGCAGAGACACCATGACAGAGGCGATAGATTTAGACAAGGCAGAGGCCTATACACGGAAAATCGACATTGTCAGTCATACTGAAGTACTGGATGATCTGTGTACACCCGAAGGTCTTGCTGCCATGAGAGAGATTATCCGGAAACAGGAACTCAACCGGGTGGTAGTGGCAGGGTGCACTCACAGGCTGCACGGGAAGGAATTCGCATCCATGATGCGAAGCGCAGGACTCAATCCCTCTCTCCTGGAGCGGGCCAATATACGGGAAGGCGCTGCCTGGGCCTTCCAGGGGGACAGTATCGAAAGCCCCGGGGATTCAGGGTTTTCCGGAGATCCGGCTACCGGGGCAGCCCAGTCTCTTATCGAAATAGCTTCAGCTAAGGCATATCATCACGAAGCTGTCTCAACTGAAACCTACCGGCTTTATCCGAAAGTGCTGATCCTCGGCGGCGGCGTAACCGGTATGACTTCTGCTGTTGCGTTAAGCGATATGGGGGTGGCAGTGGATCTGGTTGAACGGGAAGATCGTCTGGGGGGCAACCTGCTGACCTCGTACTACACCATCGATGGGGGTGACATTCAATGCATCCTTCGGGAACTCCATGAAAAGGTAACCAAGGCTGAAAACGTGACAATGTATCCGGGTACGGAACTGTCGGGATTCGCCGGCAGTGTCGGAAACTTCACAGCTGAACTCACCGGGCCTGGCGGGAAAACAACGTCGAACACCTACGGCGCGGTCATCCTGGCAACCGGTGGAAAAGGGGCGCCGACAACGGAGTATCTCTACGGCTCGAGCAGCCGGGTGATGACCCAGAAAGATCTGGAAAAAACCCTTGCACAGGGAAACTCGGACCCCGCATGGAACACCGTGGTCATGATCCAGTGTGTCGGGTCCAGGGATGAACACCATCCCTGGTGCAGCCGGGTGTGCTGCTCCCATGCGGTAAAAAATGCACTGAAACTTAAAGAGATATCACCGGAAACCGCCGTCTACGTGCTGTACCGGGAAGCGCGTACCTACGGCTTTATGGAAGCAGCCTACCAGAAAGCCAGGGAAGCGGGAGTTGTATTCATGCGTTACGAACTGCCGGACAAACCGGAACTCGAGGAACCGGCAGAAGGACCGATCCGGATCATTACCACAGAGCCCATCATCCGGGAGACGGTCACCCTCCAGGCGGACCTGGTGGTTGTAAGTACCGGGATCGAACCCCGGGACAACACCGGTCTTGCTGAGTTTATGGACCTGCCGTTAGATGAAGACGGGTTTTTCCGGGAAACCAACCCCAAGATGCGTCCCATGGATTTTACCCGGGCAGGGATATTCATGGCCGGTCTTGCCCACAGTCCCAGACACATCTTCGAGAGCATTACCCAGGCCGAAGGCGCTGCTGTACGGGCCGCGGCACTCCTTGCCCGCCGGGAACTCACTGCAAAATCGACCCGTGCATACATGAACCCCAGGCAATGCCGTTTCTGCGGACTCTGTGTGGAAAACTGCCCTTACGGGGCACGGGTCATAGAAGAAGACAAACGCGTATCCGGGGTGGTAGCCAGTCTCTGCCAGGGCTGCGGTGTGTGCGCCATGGTATGCCCCAACAAGGCCACCCAGCAGAGCACCTTCAGCCACAAGCAGATCATGGCAGCCATCGATGCGGCGGTGGAATAACATGAGTGGACAAGCCCGATGACGGATACACATACCGGCTGCTTACCTGCCGGCGGATTTGCCGAATCCGGGCTGGCGGTTTCTCTTCAGGAGATCGAGGGTTTTACATGTATGATATAATAGAAGACCAGGTTGAATTAAAAGTGTCTTCTATGTCTTATAATATACAGAAGATATATTTGATAAACCTGAGCTACTGTATCTGACTGTACGGCTGCAAGGAACGGCAGGTCCGAAGGAAAATCGAATGGAAATAGTTATACACCGGGGATTCGGTATTACCCCTGTCCACCTTCTTCGGCCGCTAAGCTGGTGCAGGCCGGTTCTGTGGTGAAGAGCTTTTATAAGGAGAACGGGCATGAAGAATAACCTGTACATAGTTTGGAGTGATACCAACGAAATTGGTATTCCTATAATTGACGAACAACATAGAGGAATTATTTCAACTATCAATTCATTATACTATTTTATACAATCCGGACATGGACCTGAAATAATAAAGCCCACCATGATTATGCTGGAACAGTATACGGCTGTCCATTTTGAAACCGAAGAAGCTCTGCTCGCAGAGGTACGCTATCTTGCTCTCGAAGAGCACATTCTATTGCATAAGGGGTTGGTAAGGAAAACAAAAAAGCTTTCTATTAATGCCAACAGGGATAAGGACTCAGATATGGTTTTAAAATTTTTAAAAGAATGGTGGTTAGGTCATATTAATACAGAAGACAGGAAATATGTTTCTTTTCTAAGAAAGCTAATGAACACAAAAGACTTCTAACAAGACGTTCCACCTGATGACAATTACACTGCACTCCATTGCCGAAGTTGGTATAATGGTAAAGGAGAAATGTACCTGTAAAATGGAGTTCTTCTCCAGTCTTGTTATGTGTGTAAAAAGGAAACGAAGGTGATAGAAACCTGGCTGATCATAGTAATACACCAATTAGTTTTCCAGGGAATGTTCGTAGCAAAAAATATTATCCTTCGACGAAAAACCGGAAACCGGATACGCGGAAATAACAGGGAGGCGATTACCGCCGTCGTCTACTTCGCCTTTTTCATAAGTGCCGCCATGACCTTCAGCCTCCTCGACCGGCCTTTCGGAGAAATTCAATTTATTAAGAGCTTCACAGCAATGATTACCGGCTTAGCCCTTCTTCTCATGAATCTTGTTATATCGGGTGTATCCTTGGTTTCTCTCAAGGATTCATGGAGAGTCGGGGTGATAGAGGATCAGAAAACCGAGTTAATTACCTCGGGTATATACCGGTTTACACGCAATCCATATTTTGCATCATACATCCTCATGTTTGCCGCATATACGGTTATACTACAAAACTTAATGCTGCTTGGCCTTTCGGTATTGGGATTTTTTTTCGTGCATACAATGATACTGAAAGAAGAGAAATATTTGTATACAGTTCATGGCGATGCTTATTTACAATACAAAAAGAAAGTGCCAAGATACCTGATTGTATAAGTCACATTATTCATACATACAGGGAACATAATGAATACGGACAACACCAGGGGCACCATCCTCAGCACCGTCCTCGATATTATGGAAGAGTTCACCCAACTGTCAGTCTCCGGCCTGCACATGGATTAAAGGGTACTAGTATGAAAAGTATCGTTTTCAAAAATGTATATTTTACATATGATAAAAAACCAGGTACACCAGCCACGAATGGTCTTACCTTCGAAGTTAACCGGGGAAGTGTTTTTGGTCTTCTTGGTCCAAATGGAAGTGGAAAGACAACGGCAGTAAAACTTCTTTTGGGAATACTCTCTCCGGACAGCGGGTTTATCTCAATTGCGGAATTAGATCCTCTCAGGGACTGGAGGAAGATCAGGTCTTTCATTGGCTTTGTACCCCAGGAGACGTCCCTGTATCCCGAATTGACAGGATTTCAGAACCTTGAATTCCATTGTGCCATGTATTTAAACACAATGAAGGGGTTCAAAGATAAAGTGAATACTATTCTGAAGCTTGTAGACCTGCATCACCGGTCCAGGGAGAAAGTCAGGACCTATTCCGGCGGGATGAAACGCAGGCTTGCCATTGGGAGAGCGCTGCTGCACGACCCCGAGATTATTATTCTCGATGAACCAACCCTAGGGGTAGATGTCCAGGGAAGCCATAAGATATGGGAATACATCAAGGGGCTGGCGGAAAAAGGAAAAACGGTAATTGTAACAACAAATGTTATGAGTGAAGCGGATTTTCTCTGCGACAACCTCCTTATTATTGACAACGGAACAAATATTGCCATGGGAACCGTAGATGAATTAAAATCCAGCATCGGAAAAAAAGAGATAATTATCAGGAAAAAACCTTCTTTGGACGATGTATTTCTCCATTACACAGGAAGAAACTTAAGGGATTAAATGATAAAGAGATATTGTATTCTGATAAAGAAAGAAATTCTCTCCACCACTGCAACTCTCTCTTTTCATATAATCGCACTCATATCGCCGGTTCTCTTTCTCTTTGTGTTCACTTCAAACCTTAAAAACGATATCAGTTTCCCGGTAAGAATAAACGGTTCCCGGGAATTTCAAACGCACGTATTATCCTTCACGTCTCCCGGCGGCAGCAGTTACTTTCATTACCTCGATGAAGAAAACATGATTACTATTACAGAAAACAGGAACATCACCCTCAATAACGGTGTGCTTACCGGAGATATCCTTCTGGAAGTAAACAGTATTGATGCAAACATAACAAAAAACTACCGGAACAGGTTAACCGGAGTGTTATCACGTATTGTAAGCTCTTCAATCCCGGAAATAGCAATAACTGTTGAAGAAATTCCCGTATACTCAAGAGATCCCCCCTGGAGCGCATTCTTTGGTTCATCCATATTTATTTTCGCCATTATTTTCTCAGGATTTCTTTTCGGCTCCTTCTCCTTCACCGAGGAATGGGATAACCACATGATAACCCTTTTCAAGCTGTCACCTGTAGCTCCGGCACACGTAATACTGGCAAAATTTTTAAGTGTATTTATTAAAGTCCAAATTTCCCTCTTATTCTATCTTTCCATATCTGCAGCAATTGCAAAGACCCCAATTCCACCAAAGATAATCATTCTCATGGTTACCGGGTCTGTATTAGCAATTCCCCCGGGCATGCTGGTTGGTGTTATACTAAAAAACAAACTTGTCACCTTCCTTGTTTCCCTTATTGCAAGCATTACCCTTTGGGCCTTCGGCGGAGGTTTCGGTACCGCCGGGGGGATGGCTCCATTGGTACAAACGTTGATGTCAATAAATCCCGTGTCTTCCCTGGTAAAACTAGTACTCCATATCAATTTTTCAGGTCCCTTTGAACCTTTCCTGGTTTTTTATCCGCTCATTCTTGGAGTAATACTCTTTCTCATTCTATTTGAAAGATATAGAGATTTAATCAAAAACACAAAATACCGGGGTCTGCTATGGTAATGCTGGCCCTTAAAGAAATAAAGAAGACTGCTTTACTGTTTTTAGCGGATCCGAAACCCATTGCAGCGGGGATTATTGCCCCAACGGCGATTCTGATTATTTTTTGCCTGATTTTTGGAAGTTTCACTTCAATAACAATTGGAATTATAGATAACGACCAATCGCAAATGTCCGGTAGGCTGGAAGAGGAAATACTTTCTCAAGTATCCCCCCTGGGGAATGTTCCATATTTTAAAAAGAAAGAAATCCCCGGCGATGAGCCTGATATTCTGGAATTGATAAAATCCGGCGAGTTTTCAGCTGTAATCGAAATCCCTGGAGGCTTTTCAAAGGATGTTGCCCGGGGCACGTATCCGGTAATAAAGTACTATTTAAATAACTTCAATTCAGATTTCGGTAAAAACCTCAGGCTTTACCTCCAGGAAGGAATTGTATCTTACTATTCGCAATACTACCGGCAATACAGGATATCCGTAACAGAAAAACACCCCGCCCAGGTCCAATGGGTGGAGATTATTGCCTCGGGCTCATTTTTTCTTGCCACTATTATCGGGGGAATGTTCCTGTATCTCTACCTTTTTTTTAAAGAGAAAGATTACAATACACTACTTTTCTACAAATTATCGCCAAAATCTCCGTTCAGCTCTTTTGCTGCCAGAATCGGCGCCTGCTGGCTTTTTTCAATAGTAACTGCTGTTATTAATATTGCCCTGGCCTGGCTGCTCACAGGGAAAAACTTTTTCGTATTCTTCGATAGAATCCTGCCGGTACTATCCGCGGCATCCCTGTATTACATTGCCCTGGCTGTAATCGTCTCTTTATTTGCAAAGAATTTCTACGCCTCGGCAATGGCTGTGATGTTCGGTGCCATCCTCTCCTGGTTCATCTCCGGAGGAATGAGTACCGTGCAGGTTGAAATAACAAGTGTGACGGGTTTTATTGCTCATATTCTTCCCAATATGTATGCCCTGAATCTAATCAGGTATTACACTCTCGATCTTCCACTGAAAAGTGTAACATCCAATATCCTGGTACTCACAGGTATGGCTGTAGTCTTTTCAACCATCTCTTTCATAGTACTAAACTACAAAACCTGGTATCCAGGAAAAAAATAAGGGATTGCATATTGTATACAATTATTGTAGCATAAAGGCTCCGGAGCTTTCACAGGAACTGTCCAGGCCGTTAGGAGTTGACCCATGAAAGAAATTGAACTTTCCCGATCGCTGTACACTGCACCACGTATAGAGTATGTCCTGGAAATCAGCGGGGAAAACGTGTCCGCCTGTTATCAGTGCGGGAAATGCAGTGCCGGATGCCCCTCTTATTCTGCAATGGATATTTCTCCCCATTCGGTGATCAGACTTCTCCAGTTAGGGCAAATCGAACAGGTGCTCCGGACAGAAGCCATATGGCTCTGTGCATCATGCCAAACCTGCAAGGTCCGGTGTCCGAAAGGAGTGGACCTGGCCCGCATCATGGAAGCCTTAAGACAAATCATCTTAAGAGAAAATATATCCATCACCAATCCGTCGGAAATTGCGGAAGAAGAGCTTAACAACCTTCCCCAGATAGCATTGATTGCGAATTTCAGAAAAATGACTCCATAAAGAAGGATACGTATGAACGCAGTTTCCTATATGCCCGGCTGCGCTGTAAAAACCACAGGTAAGAATTTTGAAACGGCAGCCCTCCGCCTGCTGGAGTTCCTCGGCGTGGAGGTGGTGGAACTGGAAGAGTGGTTTTGCTGCGGCACCACCTTTTCCCTTGCACGGGACAACTTGATGCAGCACTTAGCACCGGTGCGGAACCTTATCCGGGCAGCCGAAACAGGAAGACCGGACCTCCTGGTGCTTTGCTCCATGTGCTACAACACTATTGCCAGGGCCCGGGACCTTATTAAAAAGGACAAAGAAAAACGGGACGTTTTAAACGATTTCATGTACATGGAAGATCGTTCCATCCGGGGTGATGAGGTGAATGTGGTCCAGTTCCTCACCCTCCTGAAAGAGCGTATCGGCTTCGACACCATACGGGAGAGAATACAACCCGTAGAAACGGACCTCAAAGCCGCGGCGTACTATGGATGCATGCTCCTCCGGCCGAAAGAAATTTCCATCGATCCCTGCCCGGACGACCCGGATATTATGGAACAGACACTTTCGCTCTTCGGTATCGAACCGGTTTATTTCCCGTTTAAAACAGAGTGCTGCGGTTCTTTTCAGACGGTTTCGCAGAAACAAATCGTGACTGCAAGGACCCGGGAGATTACTTGTTCCGCAAAGAAGAACGGGGCGGACATCCTCGTCACATCCTGCCCCCTGTGCTACTACAATCTGGACTACTACCAGTTGGTGCAAGGGGAAAACGATCCGGATGCAGAAACCATTCCGGTGATGTATATCGCGGAACTCCTGAATATCCTGGCCGGGCTTGACGATGTTAACGACTATTCCCTCCATTCCATCGATCCTGTTCCTGTGCTCGGGAGGCGGGGCATCTCCTTAAGGGGTCCACGCCCATGAAGAAGCAGTCGAGAGTCGGGGTATACGTATGCCACTGCGGTACCAACATCGCATCCGTGGTAGATATCGAAAAAGTAAAAGAGGTTATATCGAAAGAACCGGGTATCAGTTTTGCCCGGGATTACCAGTACATGTGCTCCGAACCGGGGCAGAATCTCCTCCGGGAAGCCTGTAAAGCGGAAGAGGCGGACAGCATCGTCATCGCCTCCTGTTCCCCCAGGCTCCACGAGGCCACCTTCCGCAGGGCGGCCTCCGGTGCGGGAATGAATCCCTACCGAATCGAAATCGCTAATATCCGTGAACAGTGTTCCTGGGTCCACAAAAATGACCATGAAAAAGCAACGGAAAAAGCGATAGAGATTATCCTGAGCACCGTGGAAAGGGCCAGGAGGAACCACTCCCTGGTGGAGGCGTCCTCCCCTGTGGAGAAAAAAGCCCTCGTAATCGGGGCGGGAATCAGCGGTATGCAGACGGCCCTCAATATCAGCAACTGCGGGTTCGAAGTTTACCTCCTGGACAGGAACCCTTACATCGGCGGCCACATGGCCCAGCTTGCGGAAACCTTCCCCACCCTGGACTGCGCCCAGTGCATCCTCACTCCCCGGATGGTGGAGACAGGGCAGCATACAAACATACACCTCCGAACCTACAGTGAACTGGAAGAGGTTTCCGGTTTTGTCGGGAATTTCACGGTGAAAATACGGCGAAAGGCGGCATACGTAAATTGGGACCTCTGTACAGGCTGCGGGGTGTGCACGGAAAAGTGCCCTTCCAAAGTACAATCCGGGTTCAACCGGAACTTAAGCGAGCGGAAGGCGATCTACACCGCTTTCCCCCAGGCGGTCCCCAACAAGGTGATCATCGACAGGGAGAACTGCATATACCTGACAGAGGGAAAGTGCCAGGTCTGTAAAAAGGTATGCCCCTGTAATGCCGTGGATTTCGAACAGACCCACACAATAGAAGAAATCAAGGTGGGGGCAATTGTCGTTGCAACCGGGTACGACCTCTACGGAAAGGAGAACCTGGAAGAGTACCGGCTGGGATATACCGAGGATGTTCTGGACTCCCTCTCCTTTGAACGCCTCCTCTCCGCTTCCGGTCCTACCGCAGGCAAAGTGCTTCGCCCTTCCGACGGCAACGTACCTAAGGAAATCGTGTTCATCCAGTGCGCCGGTTCCCGGGACCCTGAGAATCACTTCCCCTACTGCTCGAAGGTATGCTGTATGTACACGGCAAAACACGCAATGCTCTACAAGCACAAGGTACCTGACGGACGGCCTTACATCTTCTACATGGACATCCGGTCCGGAGGGAAGAACTACGAGGAATTCGTCCAGCGGGCAGTAGAAGAGGATGACGTTGTGTACATCCGGGGCAGAGTTTCCAGGATGTACCGGGACGACGGGAAAATCGTGGTGAAAGGGATGGACACCCTCTCAAGCCACCAGGTAACGGTGAGGGCCGACATGGTGGTACTCTCCATGGCAATGAGACCTTCCACCGGCCTTAAGGATGTGGTCCACAAGCTCAAAATCCAGCAGGATGTAAACGGGTTTCTCTCGGAAGCTCATCCCAAACTTAAGCCTGTAGAAACGTTAAGTGCCGGCATCTTTATCGCCGGGTGCGCCCAGGCCCCGAAGGATATTCCTGATACGGTGGCCCAGGCAGGTGCCGCGGCATCCAAAACCGTGGAACTGCTTTCGAAAGATAAACTCCTGCAGGAACCCACGGTGTCCATCATCGACGAGGAGATGTGCATGGGGTGCGGCCAGTGCGTTACCCAGTGCGTGTATGACGCCATCGAGCTGGATACAAAAAAGAAAACAGCCCGGGTAAATGAAGTGCTCTGCCACGGGTGCGGCGGGTGTATCGTCACCTGCCCTTCAGGTGCAGCCAGGCAGAATAATTTTTTCATGGAACAGTATTACGCCATGATAGACACGTTGACATAGGAAAGGTAAAAAAAATGATTGGATCAGCAGCGGTTTTCGGTGCTGGAATCGCCGGCATGCAGGCTTCCCTGGATCTCGCGGAAATGGGATACCTTGTGTATCTCATCGAAAAGAAGCCCTGCATCGGCGGCGCCATGGCAGGTCTGGACAAGACCTTTCCCACTAATGACTGCGCCATGTGCATCATGTCTCCCAAGCTGGTGGACGTAGGCAGGCACCCAAATATCAGGCTCATCACCAATGCGGAACTTGCGTCTTTCGAAGGTGTTGCAGGCGATTTCAACATTAAGTTGAATATCAAAGCGAGTTATGTAGACCCGTCGGCATGCAACGGCTGCGGGGACTGTGCCGAAGCGTGTCCTGTCACCCTGCCCAGCGAACACGACGAGGGCTTAGCCACCAGGAAGGCGATCTACCGGCGGTATCCCCAGGCCATACCCAACGTGTTTTCCATCGGGAAAAAAGGGATCCCGGCTTGCAGGGACGCCTGCCCTGCCCATGTCAATGTTCAGGGATACATCGCCCTCCTTTCGACAGGCGAGTATGAAAAGGCTTACCGTCTTATTCTGGAGCGCCATCCCCTTCCCTCGGTGTGCGGGCGGATATGCCATCATCCCTGTGAATCAGCCTGTAAGCGGGGCGATATCGACGAACCGGTGGCCATAAACTACCTGAAGCGGTTTATCTCGGACCGCGCTCTGTCGGGCCAGCACTCATCACCAGGGAGCAACGGGTCAGGCGAAGACACTGTTTCGAAAGATGAACAGATTCCGGGGCTCGCCGGGAGAAAGGCGGCGGTCATCGGAGCAGGTCCTTCCGGCCTCACCGCGGCAAAAGATCTGGCCGTTGCTGGATGCACCGTGGTGATCTTCGACAGAGAACAAAAAGCCGGCGGAACCCTTCTTACAGGGATCCCGGGCTTCCGCCTGGATAAAGAGGTGCTGGCGAAAGAGACGGACCTCCTCCTCTCTTTCCCGGGCATAGAAGTCCGGTACGGGGTGAACGTGGGGAGTGATATGACCCTGGAAGATATCCGGAAGGAAGGGTTTGACACCCTTTTTCTCGGAACCGGGACGGGGACTCCCAGAGACCTGGACATTCCTGGTATCGACGCGGAAGGAGTGCTCAAAGGAATCGATTTCCTTAACACCGTCAATTCCGGCGAACCGGCAGGCATAAGCGGAACCGTCCTGGTCATCGGCGGGGGAAACGTGGCAACCGACTCTGCCCGGTCTGCACTCCGGTGCGGTGCGGAGAAGGTGACCATCGTGTACCGCCGGACTGTTAAAGAAATGCCTGCCTACTCATGGGAAATAGAGGAATCCCTGGAAGAAGGAATCATCATCGAACCCTCCTGGGCGCCGGTGGAGGTAGTGCAGGAAGACGGCCGGGTTACCGGTCTTAAGTGTATCCGTCACATAAGGATCTACGATGAGCATGGGAACTTCACATCCCGGACTTTTCCGGAACAGGAAACTATCTTCCAGGCGAATTATATCATCACCGCAATAGGCCAGCGCCTCGACACTTCCGCCTTCGATGGATTCGATCGTATAACCCTGTCCTCCCGGGGGTGGATAGAAGCGGACCCGGCAACCCTCCAGACAGGGGTGCCCTGGATCTTCGCAGGCGGGGACGGAGTAACCGGTCCCGCTTCCGCCGTGGAAGCCGTTGCCGCAGGTCACAGGGCGGCGGAATCGATGATACGGTACCTCCAGGGTGAGGAACTTAAGCGGACAGAACCGGAAGCACAAGTGGTTACCGAACTGCCGGATATCGCAGTTCGGTCCACACCAAGGCATCCCATGCCGGTCGTACCGCCTTCAGAAAGGGTAACCTCGTTTGTGGAATTGGAAAAAGGATTCGATGAAGAGACCGCCAGGGCGGAAGCCTTACGGTGTTTAAGCTGCGGGGAATGTTCCGAATGCGGGCTGTGCACCGACGTGTGCGGCCGGGACGCTGTTGACCACCTGATGAAAACCCGGACTATCAGCATCGATACCGGCGCGGTGATCCTGGCTACAGGGTACGAGAAATTCGATCCGTCACCCCTCCTGGAATACGGGTATTCCAGGTATCCCAATGTTATTACCAGCGGAGAGTTCGAACGGGTCCTTTCCGCTTCCGGCCCTTTCGGCGGGCACGTTCAGCGCCCTTCCGACGGAAGGATCCCGAAGAAAATTGCCTGGATCCAGTGCGTCGGCTCCAGGCAGGTCCGGCATGAAGGGAAGGAATACTGCTCCGGCGTTTGCTGTATGTACGCCATCAAGGAAGCGGTGATTGCCAAGGAACACTGTACCGGCCTGGAATGCCACATCTACTACATGGATATCCGGTCCTATGGAAAGGACTTCGAAGCGTACTACACCCGGGCCAGGGATGAGTATGGTGTAAGCTTCCGGAAATCCAGGCTCTCCCTGGTGGAGGAAGTGCCCGGGTCGGGCGATCTCATGGTGAAATATTTAGGCGAAACGGAACACGTCCAGGAGGAGGTGTACGATCTTATCGTACTCTCCACTGCCATGGAGCCTTCGGCGGAAAAAGAGTTTACCGAAGCCTTCGGTCTCCCATCACTGAACCATGGATTTCTCAGTACCCACCGGTTTTTCCGGGAGCAGACGCCCGTCCGGGGCGTGTTCGCCTGCGGGACAGCCGTATCCCCCATGGACATTCCGGAAACGGTCGCCTCCGCATCAGCTGCGGCGTCATACGCCGGGTCTCTCCTCAAAGAGGCGCGGGGTGAACTGGCGGCAGTCAAGAAGGAAACCGAAGAGCGGGACATCCTGGAAGAAGAGCCCCGCATCGGGATCTTCATCTGTCACTGCGGTATCAATATCGGGTCCGTTGTAGACGTAGAAAAGGTCGCGGCCTATGCAGGGGCTCTTCCCGATGTAGTGTACGCTGAGCAAAACCTCTACACCTGCTCTTCCGATACCCAGCAGCAGATTAAGGACACAGTGCTGGAACACAACATCAACCGGGTCATCGTAGCCTCCTGCACGCCCAGGACCCACGAAGCGCTCTTTCAGGAAACCCTGGCGGAAACAGGCCTCAACCCTTTTCTCTTCGAGTTCGTGGGCATCCGGGAACAGTGTTCCTGGGTCCATATGCACACCCCGGAAGAAGCCACGGAAAAGGCGAAAGAGCTGGTCACCATGGGTGCCGCCAGAACCCGTTTCCTTTCCCCCTATCACCGTTCGAAATTTCCGGTAAACAAACGGGGCTTAGTTATAGGTGGCGGTGTCTCCGGCATGTGGGCGGCCTTAAGCCTGGCGAACCAGGGATTCGAAGCAGTGCTGGTGGAACGGGAGCACGAACTGGGAGGAAATGCGAGGGACATGAAATACATCCTCACAGGGGATGATATCCAGGGGTTTTTAAGCAGCCTTGAGCAGAGTATTGGTGAAAACCCTCTGATACAGGTCAGGAATGGAGCTGTTGTAACCGGTCTTAATGGATACGTGGGCAACTACCAGACAGAGCTGACCATCCGGGAATCCGGAGAAACCATCGAAATAGCACACGGGGTAATTATCGTGGCCACCGGAGCAGAGCTTTCGGATACCCGGGAATACAGCTATGGAGAATCAGATCTTGTTCTGAAGCAGAAGGAACTGGAGGAAAAGCTTGCTGCCGGTGAATCTTTCGACAGGATCGCCATGATCCTCTGTGTCGGCTCACGGGAAGAGGGGCAGGAGTACTGCAGCCGTATCTGCTGTCAACAGGCCATGAAAAATGTTCTTAAAGCGAAGGAGAACAATCCTGATACGGATATCCTCGTTCTGTACCGGGACATCCGGACCTACGGTTTTTACGAATCGTACTACCAGGAAGCACGGGAGGCCGGAGTCAACTTTGTCCGTTATGAACAGAACAGCAAACCGGTGCTCACCCTGGACGGGGAAAACCGGCCGGTCCTCACCTTTTTCGATCACATCCTTGGAAAAGATCAGGAATACCATACGGATATCGCAGTAGTAACAACAGGCATTTCGCCCCATCAGGACCCGGACCTTCATAAAATCCTGAAAATTCCCCGGACAAGGGAGGGATTTTTTCTCGAAGCCCACGCGAAACTTAAACCCCTGGATGTGGCAACAGAGGGGATGTTCATCTGCGGTCTTGCCCATTCGCCGAAGAACTTGATGGAATCCATGTCTCAAGCCGGAGGGGCTGCTGCAAGGGCCGCAACCCTTTTGGCAAAAGAGGAGATTACCTCCACCGGGAACCCGGTACGGTGCATAGAACGGGTGTGCAGCGGCTGCGGACTCTGCGTTGAGATATGCCCCTTCGATGCCCGGGAACTGGATGAAGAAACCGGTAAAGCCCGCATCATCGAAGTGCTGTGCCAGGGGTGCGGTGCCTGCGCTACCGCATGTCCCAACGCGGCAACAGAACAGCTCGGATTTACGAAGAAACAACTGTATCAGATGATCGAGGAGGTAGTGTAGACTATTATGGAAGACAATTTTGAGCCGAAAATAATAGCATTTCTCTGTAACTGGTGTACCTATGCAGGGGCTGACCTTGCAGGAACCTCCCGGATGCAGTACCCGGCAAATATCCGCATCATCCGTCTCATGTGCAGCGGCGCCCTGGACCCCACCTATGTGCTCAAAGTGCTGTTAGAGGGAGCGGATGGGGTACTCATAGGCGGGTGTCATCCCGGCGACTGCCACTACCTGAATGGAAACTACAAAGCCCGGAGAAGGGTGGCGGCGCTGAAAAAGATACTGGAAAAGTCAGGCCTCGAACCGGAACGGGTGTGGCTCCGGTGGATCAGCGCCAGCGAAGGGGCGTATTTCGCGGAAACCGTACGGGACATCGTGGACCACATAAAAAAACTGGGACCGAACCCCTTAAGGGAAAAACTGGCAATATAGGATGATGGAAATGTACAGCTTGAACATCGACGGTAAAGATGGTCTGGAAAAACTGAAAACGCTTTTTGCACATCTTCTCGCGGAGCAGAAAGTAGATGGGGTTCTCACCATGATCGGTGATCCGGAGCAGAGAAGCGCAGTCCCGGTTCTTGCCGCGGATCCGGTCCATCTTAAGCTCATGAATCCCTATATCCCTGTTCAAACAGTCAATGCCGCCCGCATCGTCTCGGAGCTAACCCGGGACTTAGGCGACAGCGGCCGGGAAGACAGGATCGCAGTCCTCTTAAGGCCCTGTGAAGTGAGGGCAACGATAGAGCTCGCCAAGCTCAACCAAGTGAGCCCGGACCATTTCTATCTCATCGGTTTCGACTGCCCCGGTACCTTTCCGGTTACGGAATTTCACCATCAGCTCGAAGATCAAAAGAGGGACATGGAAACCATGACCTCTGAGCTCATGGGTGGTTTTGCCGATGCCGACTCACCCGGCTTAAGGGCCGCCTGTACCATGTGCGACGGATTCTACGCCGCCAGCGGGGACCTGAATATCTCCTGGATAGGAACCGACAGCAGTGACCTGGCAGTAACCGTCCTTTCAGAAAAGGGGAAAGAGCTCATCCAGGGGTTCGAACCGGATAAACCCGCTGATTCATCGATACGGGAGAAAATCCTCGAAGCGATTACGGTACGGAAGCGGGAAAACCAGCCGGAAGAGATCGGAGCTCTTCTTGACCTGATTAGTACCTGTATCCGGTGCTACAACTGCAGAGACGTGTGTCCAATCTGCTACTGCAAGGAGTGCCTTCTCACACCGGAAAAGATGGGATACTCATCCATGCGTCACCTTGCCAGGGCCAGGAAGAAAGGGAAACTCACCATGCCGGTGGACACCCTCCTCTTTCACCTGACAAAGATGAACCATATGGCTTCTTCCTGCGTTTCCTGCGGCCTCTGCGAACAGGCATGTCCCTCGGGGATACCCTTAAGCCGGATCTACAACCTCATGAGCCGGGAGGTGCAGATGCTCTTCGATTACCAGGCAGGCCGGGACATAGACGAAAAACTCCCGGTAGTCACCTTCAAGGAACAGGAACTGCCGGAAGTGGAGGATGTAAACCGTGAATGAGAAAACAAAAGAAGCTGATTTCAAATACCAGGTGGCCAGGTATCCCGGGGGCGAGTTTGTAAACCGGTGTTTCGCATGCGGTACTTGTACCCTCTCCTGTCCTGTAAGCGAAGTGGAACCGGAATACAGTCCCAGGAAAATCATCCACATGATACTCTTAGGGTTGAAAGAAGAGGTCTTAAGTTCCAGTCTTATCTGGTACTGCATGACCTGCTACCGGTGCTATGTCAGGTGCCCCCAGGATGTCCGGTTTCCGGAACTTATGAGGGTCCTCCGGAAGATAGCTGTGGAAGAAGGATACACCAACCCCGGCCTGGTGGAAGAACTTAAGGATTCGGAAAAGCAGGCTCAGGACCAGCGGCGATCTCTGATTAAAAACCTTTTTCCAGACAAAAGGGAGCAGAATGGATAACAGAGTTCTCGTCATAGGCGGCGGCATCGCGGGAGTTCAGGCAGCTCTGGACCTTGCCCAGATGGGTGTACGGGTGAGTGTTGTAGAGGAAGCTCCCAGTATCGGCGGCCGGATGGCCCAACTGGACAAAACATTTCCCACAAACGACTGCTCCACCTGTATTCTCTCGCCGAAGCTTATCGAACTCTCCAGTCACCCTCTTGTTGACATCCTTTCCTTTTCGAGCATAGAGCACCTGGAAAAGAGGGAAGGAAGGTTTTCCGCCCGCATCCGGGAAAAAGCCCGTTTTGTCGATCCGGAAAAATGCACTGCCTGCGGAATGTGTGCTGAAAAATGCCCCGTCAGGATTCCCGACCTGTTCAACCGCGGTATTACAGAAACGAAATGTATCCATATTCCCTATGCCCAGGCAGTTCCGGCGATATACCGGATCGAAAAAGAGCACTGCCTCTATCTTAATAAGGGGAAGTGCGGTGTTTGCAGTAAAGTGTGCGAGGCGAAAGCCATCGATTATGAGGACCAGGATCGCATATCTGAGCACGTTTTTGACGCGGTAATCCTCTCCTCGGGAACCGAGGAGTACCCTCCCCGTATTCGGCCGGAATACGGGTATCACATCTATCCCAACGTGATCACCAGTATCGAATACGAACGGTACTTAAGCGCTTCAGGTCCCACCGGCGGACACATCATGCGGCCATCTGACGGGAAAGAACCGGAGAGGATCGCCTTTATCCAGTGCGTCGGGTCCCGGGATCAACAAAATGGGAACAACTCCTACTGCTCATCCTTCTGCTGTATGCAGGCAACGAAAGATGCCATCATCACCAGGGAACACGCGGCCTCAGCAGAATCGACGATTTTTTACATCGATCTCCGTACTTATGGAAAAGGGTTCGACCGGTACGTAGAGAGGGCGAAGCATGAATACGATGTGCGATACATCCGGAGCCGGGTATCAGAAATCCAGGAGGACCCGGAGAGCGGAAACCTGAACATCATGTACTTAAGACCTGACGGGACCCATAGAACAGAAGAATTCGACCTGGTTGTCCTTTCCATCGGGATCCGCACCTCCCCCTCGGTGAGAAACCTCCTGGACCAGGCGGGAATAGTGAAGGACAATTCAGGGTTCCCCCTGGTGTCCCCCTATGACAGGACTTCAACCAGCGTGGAAGGGATATTCGCCTGTGGCTCGATCACAGGACCCATGGATATTCCGGAAACCGTTGTCTCCGCCAGCGCCGGTGCAGGATCGGCAGCCAGGCTGCTCAGAAAACGGGCCAGGGGGAACGGCCGGGACGAATACGAACCGGACGCAGTTTATAAAACCGGCGACACAGTAATCCCCGAAATCGACGTCAGGGGCATCCCGCCCAGGATCGGGGTGGTGGTGTGCAGGTGCGGTACTAACATCAGTTCTGTGGTGGACGTGCCTGCTGTCGTAGAAAAGGTAAAAACATTAAGGAACGTTGTCTTTGCCCTGGATACAATCTACGCCTGCGCAAAAGATTCCCTTACGTTTCTCGTACAGGAGATCCGGCGGAAAGGGGTCAACCGTGTGGTTGTGGCTTCCTGTTCTCCCCGGACCCACGAATCCCTCTTCCGCTCCGCCATCCGTGAGGCCGGTCTCAACAAGTACCTCATGCACATGACCAATATCAGGGACCAGTGTTCCTGGGTGCACCAGTCTAAACCGGCTGATGCGACCAGGAAAGCTGTGGATCTGGTGAATATGGCCGTTGCCAGGGTAAGACTGCTCTCCCCCCTTGCAGAAACAGAAACGGCGGTCCAAAAAAGCTGTCTGGTCATAGGAGGCGGCATCTCAGGTATGTCCGCGGCCCTTACTGTGGCAGACAGCGGATATCCGGTTCATCTCGTGGAAAAATCGGATACCTTGGGGGGCAACGCCTGTCACATGTACTCTACCTCTAAAATCGGGGACATGCCAGAGTACCTGGACAACATCATAACCCGGATCCAGGAGCACCGGCACATCCAGGTCCACTTGAACACTACTCTCAGCCGCTCCTCCGGATACGTGGGCAATTTTACCGCTGTGCTGGACAACAATGACGCAGAAGAGAATGTGAATATAGGAGCGGTGATTGTCGCCGCCGGGGCCGGGGAGCACAGAACAACCAGCTACGGGTACGGCGTGGACAATGGGGTGGTCACCCAGAGGGAACTGAACTGCATGATATCCCACGATCATCCCCTCATCATGCTGGCCGATTCTATTGTAATGCTACAGTGCGTGGATTCCCGGGAAGGAGACCGTAATTACTGCAGCCGGGTCTGCTGCGGGCAGGCAGTACACAACGCCCGCAGACTGAAGAGGGCCTTCCCGGGGAAAGATGTATACGTACTCTTCCGGGATATCCGTACGTATGGTCTTTCCGAAGCTTTCTACACCGAAGCCCGAAATGAGGGAGTCGTTTTTATCCGGTACCCGGAAACGATGAAGCCCGAGTCGGCAACCAATGAACAGGGAAACCGGGAGGTCCGCTGTTATGATGAATTGCTTAGGAGAGAAATCATCCTCCCTGCGGACCTGCTGGTCTTAAGCGTGGGCATCGACGCAGGGGAAGACAACCCGGAGCTGTCACGGCTCTTGAAAGTCCCCCTGGATGAAGACCGGTATTTCCTAGAGGCCCATGTGAAACTGCGGCCTGTCGATTTTGCAACAGAAGGGATATTCCTCTGCGGCCTGGCCCACGGACCGAAAACAGTGGAAGAGTCTGTTACAGGCGCCATGGCCGCGGCAGGAAGGGCCCTCACCTATCTGACTAAGGAAACCCTTTCTGCGGAAGCATTTACCGCAAAGATCAATGAACAGGCCTGCAGCGCCTGCGGTATATGTGTACAGGTGTGCCCCTTCAATGCTATAGAACTTGATCCGGAAAAGGAGACGGCGGTGGTGAACCCATTGCTCTGCAAAGGATGCGGAGGATGCGCGTCCACCTGTTTCAGCGGCGCCGTCGATGTGGCCGGTTTTACCAACAAACAGATCATGACTGAATTTGAAACTCTTTTGATATAACTACAGTTCGGGGGTTCGTATGAGCGAAAAGATCGAAGAGAGGGACCGGAAGGAAGACATGCACTTGATTCCCATCTACATCATGGGGAAAGAGTACGCTGTTCCTTCTACTGCAACGATATTGAAAGCCTTTGAGTATTCCGGTTACAAGATGCTCCTGGGGTGCGGCTGCAGAGGAGGCATCTGCGGTGCCTGCGCCACGGTTTACCGGACGGAAGGGGACTACAGGATAAAAGTAGGACTTGCCTGCCAGACCGTAGTGGAAGAGGGCATGTTCCTTACCCAGATTCCCTTCTTTCCAGCAAACAAGGCTGTGTATGATCTTGAAAAGCTTAAGCCCACGGTGAATACCATACTCCGGTACTATCCGGAAATCGCCCGGTGCGTAAGCTGTAATTCCTGCGGGAAGATATGCCCCCAGGATATCAAGGTGATGGAGTACGTAAACGCGGCCCTTAGGGGCGATATAAAAAAGGCCGCAGAGCTTTCTTTTGAGTGCATCATGTGCGGCCTCTGCGCGTCCCGTTGCCCGGCGGAAATTGTCCAGTACCACATCGGCGTACTCGCAAGGAGGCTGTACGCCCGGCACATAGTTCCGGAAGCGCCGGACCTGCCGTTGAGGGTAAAAGAGATAGCAGAAGGCGCTTTCGAAGAAGAATTCGAATCCCTCACCGGGGCTTCAGAGGAGAAATTGATACAGCTCTATAAAGACCGGGACATCGAACCTGTATAACGGCAGATACAACCTTTTGGAAGGAGACGAAAATACCATGCCTTACGTGGAATACATGAAGAATCTCATCAGGAACGTTGAAAAGTCGAGACGTAAAAGGGTCCAGGATGCAAAAGAAGGGAAACACCATGCCCGTCTTCCCCAGGAGGATGTAGATTCCTTTTTAAAACAATATCATCCGGACTATATGGACGGAACGAAAAGGCCGGTCAATTTCGGACCGAACAGGGGAGAGGCTGTACAGAACGAAGTCGCGGAAATCCTTGAAGCCCGAAGCATGGTGGATCCGGATACCTTCGATACCGGGACGGTCCATTACGAGACCGATATATTCATTGTCGGCGGAGGCGGAGCCGCTGCGTCTGCCGCCCTCACTGCGGCCAACCGGGGAATGTCGGTTCTCATGGCGACAAAACTCAGGATCGGTGACGCCAATACCATGATGGCGGAAGGGGGAATACAGGGCGCAAGTAAGCCCCAGGACTCTCCTGCACGGCACTACCTGGACACCATGGGAGGCGGCCACTTTACCAATGATCCGGAACTGCTGAAAGCTTTAACATCGGACGCGCCGAAAGCCCTCATATGGCTGGAAAAGGAAGGGGTGATGTTCGACAAGGAAAACGACGGAGTGATGAAGGTACTCCACGGCGGAGGGACCAGCCGGAAAAGGATGCATTCCGCCGGGGACATGACCGGTGCGGCCATCATGCGGGTCTTAAGGGACGAGGTAAAGAACAGGAGGGACTCGATACAGGTGATCGAGTTCTCCCCGGTGGTGGAGCTTACAACCGGGGGAGACGGCGAAGTTACCGGCGGTATCATGTACAACATGGAGACCGGCAGGTTTCTCCTTGTAAAGGCGAAAGCTGTGATCATCGCTACCGGCGGGTTCGGCAGGCTCCACATCCAGGGATTTCCCACGACCAATCACTACGGCGCCACAGCGGACGGAATCGTCATTGCCTACCGGGCGGGTGTTCCTTTCCGTTACATGGATTCCAGCCAGATACATCCCACGGGTATCGCCTACCCCGAGCAGAATGTAGGCCTCCTGATCACCGAGAAGGTACGGGGCTCGGGAGCACAGCTCCTCAACATCGAAGGGGAACAGTTCGTGTATCCCTTGGAACCGAGGGACGTGGAATCCTCCGCCATCATCAGGGAGTGCGGAGACCGGGGGAAGGGGGTAACCACCCCTACCGGCAGGTTCGGGGTGTGGCTCGATTCTCCCATGATAGAGATCCTCAAGGGCGAGGGATTTGTCAAGACCAATTTTCCGGCCAAGTACCGGCAGTTCATACGCCACGGCATCGACATTTCGAAAGAGCCCATGCTGGTTTACCCTACCCTGCACTACCAGAACGGCGGTCTTACCATCAACAGCAGCGGCGAAACACCGGTCAGGGGCCTCTTCGCGGCAGGGGAAGTGACCGGAGGGGTCCACGGCCGGAACCGGCTGATGGGAAACTCCCTCCTGGACATCGTGGTGTTCGGCATACGGAGCGGGAACAGCACTGCCGAGTACGCGGGGAAAACCTCCTTTGGAACACTTACCCTGGATCACCTGAGGCGGTATCACCGGGAACTGGCGGACGCCGGGATTAAAACAGACCGGATATCCCCGATCCTCCTGCCGGACTACATGGGAAAGATCGGCTGATCAGGGTGCAGGGATTTAAGGAAGGTTTCTACCGGCATGCACAGGACACGGTCCTCTTCTATAGTCTCTTCTCCTCGATAGAGACATATGGCCCGTGATTCGGGATAATCATGGTGAAAGGTTTTTAATCCACGAAGGTCGGCTTTTCGAATAAAAGTGCTGTTCTTCACTTCAATGGCAAAAAAGCCGTTGTTTCCATACAGGACAAAATCTACTTCACTGCCCGCCTGGGTACGCCAGAAATATATCTTCATATCAGCTGCCTGGTAATCTATCCAGGCACGGAGATGCTGAAGCACGAGTCCCTCCAGGGATGGTCCGCCAATCTCACTTTCCGAATCGAGGGGCCCGGAAGGGCGGACAGACCGGAATACTCCGCAATCGAAAAAATAGAATTTTGCGTGGGCTGCCATTGCACGCTTGGCTCTGCGGGTGAAGACAGGTATGCGGACGGCGATTAACAGATCTTCTAAAATAGTAATATACGATTCCACCGTGTTACGGGAAGCCGTGCATTCTCGTGCGATGGAAGTAACATTGAGCAGCTGACCGTGAGACAGTGAGATAATCTCCAGGAATCGATTAAAATCGTCCAATCTTCTTACCAATCCCTCGGTCTTCACTTCCTGCTGTATGTAAAGATCGATATACCCTTTGAGCGTCTCTGCCGGAGTCCCGGAAAAAAGAACCAGAGGAACCATCCCCAGTTTCAGGTTCTTTTCGAGGTTAAATAACGAACCGAGCTCAGCCGCCATAAAGGGATGCATCTGCCGGTGAATCGCCCTACCGGCAAGAAGATCCACACCGGATTGTTTGAGTTTTCGTGCGCTTGATCCGGTAAGAACAAACCGGATAGATTTATCCAGTTCTATCTGCTGATGAACCAGAGAAAGCAACTGGGGAACTTTCTGGATTTCATCGATTATTATGGTCCCCTTACTTCTGTTGGCATTCACAAAGTCTTTCACTCTTTCCGGCCTGGCACTGTATTTCCGTTCACTTTCAGTGTCCAGGAGATCTATCCAGGCGGCATCCGGATATTTCCATCGAAGCCACGTGGATTTTCCCGTCCCTCTTGGTCCAAAAAGAAAGAAACTTCCCTTTTTTTGGTCTAAAAATCGCAACAGGTATGACATATTAGGTCCAATTATATCAGTTTGATTGAGGATATTCAACAAAAAATTAATTTCACCAGCCGTTTGAAGGGGTCAGCGGCACAAAACTGAAAGAGACCCCCTCGATCACCGAAGTAATAAATCTATCGTGTATCCGTTCCACGATATGTAATCGCTGGGAATTCCTGTACCCGAAGGGGAAAAGGAGCCTGCCCCGGTCCCGTAACTGCATGTGCAGCCCGGATATGTCTTTCATATGCTGCACCGCAGCAGCTACAATGATCGCGTGGTAGGGGGCGTGTTCCGGAAGTCCCCCGGCACCGTTTCCTGCCAGAAGTTCTATCCTCCCCCGGTGGGGAAACAGCCGGCGCATGGCGGAGAATGTGCGTTTCGCCTCCGCCAGGGCTCGTTTATCCCGGATCGTGTTATCCGTTTTATATCCTAAGCGGGAGAGGATCCGGTTGGCCGAGGCCGAAACAACCCTGTCTATTTCAATGGTAAAGACATGCACCCCCATTTCCGCGAGGACTGCCGCCTGATATCCTGTGCCTGTACCGATCTCCAGGAACCTGCCGCCCCGGCTGATACCGGACCGGAAAATCATCTCTGCAATCACCGACGGCGCGGAGGTGGTCAGTCCGCGGCACGTGGGAAATGCATTGTCGGTGTACGCGAGATACCGGTATTCGGCATGTACAAACAGGTGCCGGGGGACGCTTCGGATACCCCGAAGTATATCCGCTGCTTCATAAGCCCCGGGGAAATGACCTAACACCTGCTCTTCCAGGAGGGTAATGTTCTCCCTGTAGAGCCGGAAATCTTCTTCTGAAAGAATCTCTTTCAAGGACATATTCATGTAAAGCGGACAACGACGCTTTCAGGGAAAGCATAGCAGTCAGTAAAAGTTGTATGATTGTCTTTCATGGGACACCAATAGTTTCCCGGTGCCCGCTTGCGTTTCATAATCATACATAAACAGAATTATTTCTTCCAGACCGCTTTTTACTCTATTTCAGACATTTTTCACCGTATCGTGTGGAATCCCGCACTTATTCATTCTCCGGGGATTGCACTCCTGGATCATTTTCTCTATTATTCCTGAATCGTTTTTCTTATCATTTTAATTGGAGAAGGTATGATTTTACATCAGAATAGGCCATTCAGAAACGGTATGACCATGATCGTCCGCGATGCAGGCAATACCGGGGGGCTGCTGTTGGATTTCGGAATCCTGAAGCTGGCCGAAGGCGACGTCTGGGAAGATAGTACCGGTAAAGAACGGGCCTTGATGCTTATCAGCGGCAACGTGCGTTTCATCTGGAGGGAAGAAAAACGTACAGCGACCCGGGTATCCTGTTTTGATGAAAATCCCGAAGCCCTGCATGTTCCTGCGGATAAACCGATAAAGCTCATCGGCGGTTCCGGTGGCGCAGAACTCTGTTTTGAGGCCTGTATCAATGACAGGGATTTCCCGTCGGTTTACTACGGGAAGAAGGATATCCGTAACGACGTTTTCGGCGCCGGGACTCTGAACGAGGCTTCCATACGAACCGTTCGTACCGTATTCGACGGCGGGAATGCCGGGTTCTCCAATATGGTTTTGGGAGAGGTGATCAATCACCCGGGAAAATGGTCCAGTTATCCGCCTCACGATCATCCCCATCCCGAGATTTACCATTACCGGATGTTCCCCAGTCAGGGATTCGGCGTGTCACTCCTTGATGATGACGCCGGTATTGTCAGGCACCGGAGCACCTGCCTGATCAATCCTGATACAACCCACTCTCAAGTGGCTGCCGCCGGGTACGCGATGTACTACATCTGGATGATACCCCATCTCACCGGTAACCGCTGGCTGCCCGCAACGAGGTATTTCCGAAAGGAGCATGAATGGCTTCTTGAAAAAAATGTGAAAATCTGGCCCGAACGGCCCTATAAGGGGACAAAATAAGAACGCTGAGGTCAACCAGGGTCACAGCGAACAGGGTATGGGGCAGGTCCACCCCGAGGATGCCGGGGCGGATATATCCGGAATCAGCCTCCGGGAAAACCAACCCCTTCGAATATGCGCTCAAGGCCCGGCTTTACATCCGGGAACAGACAGGACTGTAACTGGAGAAAACGGAGTAGAATATGCATAAAAACTTAAGATTCGGAATCGTCGGCGGGGGGCGGATCGGTAAGGTCCACGCCGGCAACCTGGCAACCAGGGTTACCGGTGTCGAGGTGTCCCTGCTGGCCGATCCCTTTGCCGGCGAGGAGCTGACGGCCTGGGCGGCCGATCATGGGATTACCAGGGTAGTCAGAGACTACAGGGATATATTGAGGGATCCCGACATTGATGCCGTTCTGATCTGTTCTCCTACCAACACCCATGCAGCTATCAGCAGGGAAACCGCTCTGGCCGGCAAGCATGTCTTCTGCGAAAAGCCTCTGGATCAGGATCCTGATGTCATCAGGGAAACCCTGGAAGTGGTGAAAGATGCCGGGGTTGTATTCCAGATCGGTTTCAATCGCCGTTTCGATCACAATTTCCGGGCTCTGCGTCAGGCCGTTACCGATGGAACCGTAGGTGACGTGCATCTGCTGCGTATTACATCCCGGGACCCCGAACCCCCGCCTGTGGAATATGTCCGGGTATCCGGCGGACTTTTCCTGGACATGGCCATCCATGATTTCGACATGGCCCGGTATCTCACGGGAAGTGAAGTAATGAAGGTACATGCCGCAGGAGCTGTTCTTATTGACCCTGCCATCGGCCGGGAAGGGGATATTGACACCGCCGTCACAACACTCTGGTTTGAAAACGGGGCCCTTGGAGTTATCGATAATTCCCGAAAAGCCTCCTACGGCTACGATCAGCGTGCCGAAGTGTTCGGCAGTAAGGGTTGTGCCGTCTGTGCCAATGACACACCGTCCAGGGTATCCTTAAGTGATGCCGATGGAGTCCGGTGGGAGAAACCCATGTTTTTCTTTCTGGAGAGGTATGCCGAGTCTTTTGCTGAAGAGCTCAGGTATTTCGTCAAAGCGGTTAATGAAGGCACCGATGTTCCCGGCGGTAAAGCCGCGTTGAATTCGGTGTTAATCGCTCTTGCGGCGAAGAAGTCCCTGGAGATCGGCCGACCCGTCGAAGTGGCGCGGGGATGACCCGGCCGAAAAAACCTGCATATATAAAGCAACCGCTTCATACAGGAGTATCTCTCTCATTATTTCAATCGTTATCTTGTCTCCGCAGGAACCTGATAAAAAGTATTTCCGCTGTGTTTACAGTCTCGGCGATTTTATTTTTCCAAAGGGCTATGATGCTATCAGGCAATACACAGGGGTTAGATTACCTGTTTCGTACCGGCTTATACACCTACCGACAAGGAAGCAATCACATCCACTCGGGTACCCTGGAAATCCCTTAGTACCGGGTCTCCCCGGCGAACCGGAATCTTCAGTTTCATGGAATGGAGTTCCTCAAGGATCCCCTGAATCTGTTTCACCGGCAGGGGCTTGTTTGTCCGTACAGGCACCCGCAGCCTCACATTACTTTCCAGGGCTACTGTGGTTGTTACGATCCGCTTCGGCGAATTGATCTCTTCCCGGGCATAGTCCTCTCCCTTTGGACACTGATTCCCGTGAACGGAATGGGTCCCATCATTGTTCCGGACAACCGTCAGCTCACACCCTATAGGACAGCTTATACATATCAGCTCCCGTTTCACAGGATGCTAACCTCCATCGCGGAATCCGGTGTGAAAATCGAAGGATCGATGCCGGCGGCGCTCAAGGAAATAGAGATCATCTCCGAGGGCTGCACATGCCGTTGTTTGATCTGTTGGAGGGGAGTTCCATCAACAGATATATCCACCACTGCTTTGTTCTTTACGATCAGGCTGCGAAGATACAACCTGTCCGGTCTTTCCGGGTTGAACATGGCAGGGTTCACGTACCGTACATTGCTTCCTGCCTTCACCTTTACCTGCAGTGAAGGCTTGAATCCTGTTAGGTACTCCGCCACATACCCGCCGGTCCTTCTCGCTTCCTCGGTGACATAATCCACGATATCGTGTACATGGAGGACGTTTCCTGCGGCAAACACCCCCTCCACGCTGGTCATCATGGTGGAATCCACCAGGGGTCCGCCGGTTTGTGGGTTGATCACTACCCCAGCCTCCTTGGATAGTTCATTTTCCGGGATCAAACCGGCTGAAAGGAGAAGAGTGTCACAGGGTATAAAAAAGGTGTTCTCCTCATCAGGAATACCGTTAACCAGGGGTGTCACATCCACCCCTTCCACCCGGTGCTTTCCATGGATCCGGGAAATGATGTGGCGTAAGTACAGGGGAATATCGAAATCTTTAAGGCACTGGACGATATTCCGGGTAAGCCCTGACGGATACGGGAGGATCTCCACCACCCCGTGGACCCTGCACCCGGACCACACCATCCGCCGCGCCATGATAAGTCCGATATCACCGGAGCCGATGATCACCGCTTCTTTCCCGGGGATGTACCCTTCCATGTTGATAAGCCGCTGGGCGAGCCCTGCAGTGTACACCCCGGCAGGCCGTGTCCCGGGGATACGAAGGTTCCCCCGGTTCCGCTCCCGGCATCCCATGGCAAGAACCACGGCCCGGCAGGACATTCGTATAATACCATCCCTGGTGTTCACGAAAAAGACCTCGAGGCCTTCCCGGCTGCGCTCTATGGCTGTCACCGTGGTATCCACGTATACCTGGATATCACTTTTGAGTACAGAGGTAAAAAAACTCTCCGCGTACTCAGGCCCGGTCAGCTCTTCGTTGAACTCGGTCAGGCCGAATCCGTTATGGATACACTGGAGGAGGATACCCCCGAGCCGCTCTTCCCTTTCAACGATGGCAGACGAATACCCCTGTTCCAGAACCGCCAGGGAGGCCGCCATGCCTGCGGCACCGCCACCGACAACAACCACATCGCATGCTCTATTTTTCATCAGCCTGCTCCGCTACAGCTCATCCACCAGGAGGACGCTTCCCTTTCCGTGCTTGGTAATCCGGTCATACCTCATACCGGTTTCCCGCATGATGATCTTCATAATCTTGTACGAACAGAAGCCCCCCTGGCACCGGCCCATACCGGCCCTGGAGTAAAACTTGATCCCGTCCAGAGTACGGTGTCCCTTCCGGATCGCTGTGACGATCTCCTCCTCGGAGATGTTCTCGCACCTGCACACGATGTTTCCGCAGGCGGGGTTTTCATGGATCAGCCGGTCCGCTTCTTCCCTGGAAACTTCACTGAACCGGTACTCCCTGTCCAGGGAAGGATCGAACCCGGGTTTTCCGATAAGCACACACCCGGCTTTCTTTAGTAAATCCTTCACATACTCCCCGATGGCAGGGGAGGCGGTCAATCCCGGAGACTGGATTCCTGCGACCTGGATAAAATGGGGGGCGACGCCTGAGACATCGATATAGAAATCGTCGCTTGATAAACAGGGCCTGCTCCCGGCAAAAGTGGTAATCACATCATGTTGGGACACCTCCTTCATCATCTTCCGGGATGCATCGAAGATGCTATGCAGTTTCTCCGTTGATGTGGACAGGTCCTCCTTATCTTCTATTACTTCCGCGGTAGGACCTATCAGCACGGTCCCCTCAACGGTAGGGATGATCAGGATCCCCTTGGATACCGGGGTGGGCACAGGAAAAAGCACGTGTTTCGGCCGTGCCTTCGTGGTCCTGTCCATCACGTAGTACTCCCCCTTCCTGGGGCGGATGGTGTACTTTTCTCCTCCGAATATCCTGGAAACCTCGTCGGCGTAGAGCCCCGCGGCGTTGATCACATACCTGGCTTTAACGATCCTGCCGTCTTCGGACCGTATGATATAGCTATTGCCCGAAAAATCCGCACTGGTTACATTGAAGTCCATGACCACCTTTACACCGTTCTTCTGTGCCGATTCCACCATGGTAAACCCATAGAGGTACGGTTCGATGATACCTCCACTGGGCGCATAGAGGCCGCCTGCCACATCACTATTCAGTCCAGGCTCCAGTTCCAGCATCTTCTCCCGGGAGCACATCTCCATGCCGAATACCCCGTTCTCCTGTCCCTGTTCGTACAGGTGCCATATATACTTGAGTTCCTCCTGCTGCATCGCTACCACCAGGATCCCGCACCGGTAGAAGGGAAACTTCAGTTCCCGGTGGAGGCGGTCGAACATCATGTTCCCTTTAAGTTCCAGTTCGGTTTTCAAATATTTTTTATTGTGATGGAAGCCGGCGTGGATGATCCCGCTGTTCGCCTTGGACGTCTGGAAGGCTACATCCGCTTCCTTATCCAGAAGGACCACATCCAGTTGATACCTGGAAAGGGTCCGGGCAACGGAAGCGCCGCTTACCCCCGCCCCGATGACGGCAACGTCAGCACTGACCAGGTTTTGTAGTTGATTTTCTTTTACCATTAGCGGGAATAAATATTGCAGGCGGCCGAACACAAAGGTCGGCGCTCCTGAGTCCAGGATTAATGGCTTTTACCGGTTCTGACGCCTCGGGGCATTGTATTAGACCTTTCCCGATACTTGAACCCGTTCTCACCGCCTGCTCTGTCCTCTATTGTATCACGGAATTTCAGATTCCGCTATTTTTTTTATCTTGTATATGGACCTGATCATTTCAGATCACTCACAGAACCCACTGTAAAAACAAATTATTAAGAACCAGAATAACAGGTATGAATACAATAGACACCATGGACATCAGTTTAATAAGAATATTTATCGAAGGTCCCGAAGTATCCTTGAAAGGATCGCCGACTGTATCACCCACGATGGATGCCTTGTGGGAATCAGAGCCTTTTCCTCCATAAGAACCTCCTTCTATGAGTTTCTTTGCGTTATCCCAGGCTCCTCCTGAGTTTGCCATCATTATGGCCAGGACAAAACCTGAACCTACGGCGCCGGCAAGCATGGCGATAACCGTAAAAGGACCCAAAAGAATTCCCACGATTAACGGAGCAACGATGGCAAGCAGGGACGGCAGGATCATTTCCCGCTGGGCTCCCTTGGTGGAAATAGCAACACACCTGGCATAATCTCCTTTCTCGGTTCCTTCGAGAATACCCGGGGTTTCCCTGAACTGCCTACGAACTTCCTGAACCATGGCTCCGGCGGCCCTGCCGACTGCTTTCATCGATAATGACGCAAACACAAAGGGGAGTACAGAACCGAGGAAAAGCCCGACGAGAATCCTCGGGTCGAGAAGATCGATATTCAGGTGTATCGACTGGATTTTTCCTGCCGTTGTCTTGGCAATCTCCAGGATTCTGATGTCAAAGTGTTCGATGCTGAAAGGTTCTTTTCCCATGCTGATGAGATGGTCCAGGGCTTCGATTATCTTGTTTGCATATTCTGCAAGGAGTGCAAGGGCAGTCAGGGCAGCGGAACCGATTGCGAAGCCCTTCCCCGTCGCTGCGGTAGTGTTGCCCAGTGCATCAAGGGCATCTGTCCTCTTCCGGACCTCCGGTTCGAGTTTTGCCATTTCCGCGATACCCCCGGCGTTGTCCGCCACCGGTCCGTAGGCATCGGTAGCCAGAGTAATCCCCAGGGTTGAAAGCATCCCCACAGCGGAAAGACCGATACCGTAGAGTCCGAGGCCGGGATGCTGAAATCCGCCGGAAAGAAAAAAAGCTGCCAGGGTTGTGATAACCACGGTTATAACCGGGATCAGGGTCGAGCCCATGCCCAGCGAAAGTCCGCCTATAATTACAGTTGCCGGCCCGGTAAGCGATTCTTCAGCCAGTTCTCTTGTCGGTCTGTAATTGTCGGACGTGAAATACTCGGTAACAAAACCGATTATATTACCTGCAATCAAACCGGTTACCACCGAACCCCACAATCCGATCATCCGGCTGCCGAGGATAGAAACAATGAGGAAGAGTGAAACCACACCGATTAAAACGGTGGTGCAATAGATACCGATTCGGAGCGCACGGAGAAGTTCCTTTTGAGAGGCTTCTTCCCTGGTACGTACGAAAAAGGTACCTAAAATGGAACAGATAATTCCGACAGCAGCAATCAGAAGGGGTATCTGGATCAGCTGCAGGGCAACAATACCTTCCAGCTTCAGGGAAGCGACACTGCCAAGAGCCATGGTGGCTATAATCGAACCGACATAGGATTCATACAGGTCCGCCCCCATACCGGCTACATCCCCTACATTGTCTCCGACGTTGTCCGCAATTGCAGCGGGATTCCTCGGATCATCCTCCGGAATCCCGGCTTCAATTTTTCCAACCAGGTCGGCTCCGACATCAGCGGCTTTCGTAAAGATTCCTCCGCCAAGACGGGCAAAGAGAGCCATGGAAGATGCCCCCATGCCGAAAGTGATCATCACCGGGGGAATTTTTTCCACTGGAAGTTGAAACAGAGTAAGTATTTTCCACCATATTGCAATATCCAGAATCCCGAGACCCACAACCACCATGCCCATAACCGTTCCGGAAGAAAATGCTACACGGAGCCCGGCATTGAGGGACGTTTTTGACGCCCAGGCCGTACGGGAATTGGCCCGGGTGGCAACGAACATTCCCAGAAATCCCGACAAGGCGGAGAAGAATCCGCCGGTAAGGAATGCGAAGGGTACAAATACTGATATCAGTTTTAAAGTGAATGCCAAAAAAAGAAACAGGATGAACATAACACCGAAAAAAATACCCACGATCTTATACTGTTGACCGAGATAAGCGTTTGCGCCTTCAAGGATATGAGAACTTATCTCCCTCACCCTTTCATTTCCCGGGTCTTTTTTCATTATATACACTGTGAGAATGAAGGCGAAGCTCAATGCAGATACCGAACCAAGCCAGGCAACCCACATCAAATCGACCTTACCGGGAAGATTGCCTTGCGCGGCAAAAAGATGAACGATCGAGCCCGTCAACAGAACAGTTACAATTAACAGCTTCTTCATCAAACCACCCCGTGGTCAATCTTCGATGAACACCGCAAGTTCGGGAAATACAAGCTTCTCCCCCAGGTCCCGAACCGAAAGGATAAGCCTGTAACGCATATCGTCGAAAATGAGATCGAACCGGATACGGTTGTCTTCATACCTGTGCAGCCTGTCTATGGTGATAAGCTTCTCCGCTAAGGGTGTCATAAGGGATTCCGCGAAAGCATCGATGGAATTATCCTGTAAAAGATCATTCACAGACAGGTGCTGAACATCCTTCATGATCACCTCTTCAATCATGCTGAGGCCCTCGCTGGGAACATCGCCGAAAAGCAGCCTCCTGTCCACATCATTGCCGTAGAGAAAACACAGCCGCTCCCCTCCATCGGTCAGAATCTTCATCTTGAGCCGCCAGTAAAAAGAGAACCAATTGCTCTTCTGATAACTGGTATAGGTACATTTACCATCCAGGGATTCATCCAGTCCTTTTAGCAAACTGTTTCGGAAATGCACTTTCTGACTGTTAAGGGGTATTCGGCTGGGAAGGAGAATATACGAACTCGGATTCGTTTTCACTTTTGCCAGTTCGTTTACATATTTGCCGATAGTTGTGCCCAGGTATTCCCATTCTTTATCCTGATGAATATTGTATTCCAAGGTCCGCCTCCTGCTGTGTATTACCTATTATAGCGTATTGAACAATCGATGCAAGACCGGGAATTATGAGGCCTCGTACGATAAAGGAGCCGGATTCGTTACTCCGCCGCCGTGTAATCCGAAAGAACGCTGGAGTTTTTATTCTTTTTCCTGCATAAAAGGGTTGCAGTCTCTTTTTCTACGTTTTATGCTTGGGAGTATCATGGAAAAAAATCGAACATCCTTATGGGACCCCCTGGAAGCGAACAAAATAAAAGCGATACGAACCCTTTTTTCGAAGGTGTACCCTGAGTCTGAGTATGGTACTCTCGCCCTTAAGATTACCGGATACTGGATTTCCATGTTGAAAAAAGTATGGAACCACAAGTCCCGGAAAGTACAGGAAAAGGATAGAGCATACGATCCCGATGATCCCTTGTCCCGGATTTCCCAGAACACCCTGGTTATCACCTATGCTGACAGTGTGTATGAACGGGACAAACCCACCCTGGTTACCATGGTCAAGTTTCTGGATGAATATTTCCCCGCAATCCGGGGTATGCACATGCTCCCTGCATGCAGAATCGAAGAATCGCGGTTCAACGACGGGTATTTTTCCCAGATTGAGCGGAGCCGGATCCATCATCGTTTTGGTACAAACGAACAGTTCACGGACCTGATGGAACGTTATTTTTCCATGACGGATTTCGTACTCAATCATGTGGATATAGAAAACCCGAGGTTTCAGGAATATATTCAGGGCAATGATGCCGCCGGAAAGTGCTTCTTTATTTTTTCCGAAGACGACTACCGGGAACGGCTGAAAAATGGAGATTTCGATACAGTATTCAGACCCCGTCCGTTTCCTCTTTTCAGTATTTTCAGGCGGCAGCCGGAAGACCCTGCATATGCGGGCATGTCTCAGGCAGAGCGCGTTGCAGAGATGGGGCAGCGGCTAAAAGGTAAGGTAAACAAGGACATACCGGAACCGGTGATCAGTCTCCTTTCGATATTCAACAAAATTCGTAACGACCAAATGCTGATATCGGAAGATTACCGGCATATCACCGCATTCAGGTCATGTATCGAAGGCTTGGGCATAGATCCGGAGGAGATATTTACCGTATCCGCCACCCAGGAGGTACAGCATACGCCGTATATCTTCACCCGGGCCATCGATACCCCGGAAGAGCTGCTGGTACGTATCGGCTATGAACCTGAGGTCGCTGTTTCGGTGATGAGGACGTATCTTCCGGCAGACCCCGAGATTTTCGGGAAGGAATTCCGGGCGCTTACCACCTTCAGCCATGTCCAGGTAGATCTGAATACATCTTCCCTGGAAGGTCTCACCATGCTGGCCGACGATTTTTCCTGGTACTTAAGCATGGACTTAAGCATGCTGCGTCTGGACGCAGCTAATTTCGCGTTTAAAAAATGGAGAACCTCCTGCTTCGGTCTTCCGGAAGTTTCAAAGCTGATGAAGATCCTGTACCTCTCCATGGAATGCGTCTCTCCCAGGATCGTCGCGAATCTCGAGGTAAACGATACCCTCACTGCAGTTCTGAAACAGATGTCCAACAAAGAAGCTCCGCCGCCCATGATGTATGATTTTCATCTGGCGGGCATCCTCCCCGCCGTGTTCAACAACCGGGAACCGATGATATTGCCGAGAATCTTCGAACTGATTTCCAGGTATGATGTCCCTGAATCGAGTATCAGGTTCAGCCTGGCAGAAAGCCATGACGGCAAATCCGTCCGGGGGAGTATGGACCTCCTTACAATTTCCGAACGGCAGAGTCTGGCTGATACCGTAGCTGCAGGCGGAGGAAAAATCAAATACAAATCGGTTCCTCCCTTCCGGTACGCAGAAGAAGAGTTTATCGATTTTTGCAGACAGACCGGCATCGATCCTGATCGTACTGGCCCGGTCCTTTTCGAAAAGGGAACCGCACCTGGTGAACTGCGTCTTAGACCGGAAGTACAGTCGGAAGAACAGCTCCTCGCCGTGTTATCCGGATACGCAGAACAATCCGAACCGGCAGAACAGGCAATCAGGTTTTTTGTAAACAAGGTGATTCACGGCAGAGAGCCTTACGAACTGTGCACAACCACCAGGGACTCCCTTGTCCGGCTGGGAGATCAGGACCTGGAAGTGGCGCGGTTCCTCGCCTTCTATACCCTCGCATTCGCCCTTATTGGACGAAATGTAAAATCCATTTATTTCAACGACCTTATGGCCCTTCCCAATGATCACGAAAAGTTGAGCCGAACCGGAGAACTGAGGGACTTGAAACGGACAAAATCGGAATACCTTAAGATCACGGAACTTCTGTCGGACCGGAGCACCTTCGAGGGAAAGGTGGCCCCGGGAATGAACAACCTCATTGCACTGGTGGATTCTGATCCGGCGCTCCATTTTCGGGGTTCCGAGGCGGAAGTCATCGGAGCACAGAAGGGGGTTCCCCTGGCGGTGATCTACAATCACTGCGGAGATGACTGCTCCCTCGCGGTAATTAACGTAAGCGGAAGGGAATACACTGGAGACGTATGTTTACCCGATACCTGTGGAGCATCTTCGAAGGAACTCTACGATAATATTTCCGGAAGGCATGTTAAGATTTCCGGAGAAGGATATATTCACATCGTCTGTATGCCCTACCAGAGAATGTGGTTTACCAGGGAGAAGGTAACAGTTCCGCAGGAACTACTGAGATAATCATGCAGTTTACACGGCGCCATCGATGTCTATAAAACATTTTCTCTCAATTCCCATCCGGTCTTTCACCTGGGAACTCGAAATGGAGTACCAGGAGGCGCTCTATGATCAGAATATTTTCATCATCCGTATCGGTCTTCTGCTGGCGGCCTTTCTCTTTTCTGTGTTCGGCATCCTCGATATCTGGATCGTCCCGGAATCAAAATACACGGTCTGGCTTATCCGGTACGCATTTCTCCTCCCCCTTAACCTAGGCATCCTGTTTCTCAGTTTTTCTCCCCTGTTTAAAAAATTTTATCAGGCGGCACTGCTGTTGACGACCCTTGCAAGCAGTCTCGGTATTACCTGGATGATCGCCATATCTCAGCCCGATGAACTCGGGTATCACTACTACTATGCGGGTCTTATTCTTATCATTCTGTGGAACCACACGTTTACCCGGCTGAGTGTACGGTACGCTGCAATCGGTTCCGTTGCAGCCTGTGTATTCTACAATGGTGTAGCGATCCTGGTTCACCATAAAATCACCGGCGGATTTCCCACTAAAGATTTTCCTTCCTATCTGAACAACAACTTTTTCCTTGTTTCCGCAGTGATCCTGGGCATACTGGCAAACTACATAATCGAGTATTACCAGAAAAACCTGTTTTTACAAACCCGGGACATGGAAAAAGAGGTGGAGGAACGGAAAAAGATCTTTCATCAGCTGCTGATTGCAAAAGAGAAATCCGAACAGGCTACCCGGGCGAAAAGCGAATTCCTCGCAAACATGTCGCACGAAATACGAACACCTATGAACGCAATCATAGGTATGACTGATTTGGCGATCCAGCAGGATGTGTCCGGAAAACTGCTGGATTATCTGGGTGTGATTAAAACATCGTCGCACTCACTCCTGTCGATTATAAACGAAATCCTGGACTTTTCAAAAATCGAAGCGGGAAAACTGGAAATCGAATCTGTCGACTTCGATCTGAGCAGTATGATCCACCAGGTGTACGATATGTTCCTGATCAAGGCCGGGGAAAAAGGTCTCGACTATTCCGTAGTTATAGAAGAGGGAACTCCCCTGCTTCTCAGGGGTGATCCGGTCCGGGTATCCCAGGTACTGACAAACCTCATTTCCAATGCCGTTAAATTCACGGAAAACGGTTCCGTCACCGTATACGTAAAAAGTGAAAACCAGACTGAACACTCAATAGATATCACATTTTCCGTCAGCGATACCGGGATCGGGATTCCCGGTGAAAAGGCGAAATATCTCTTCGAAGCCTTCAAACAGGCAGATGGAACCACTACACGCCGCTTCGGGGGAACAGGACTGGGTCTCTCCATAAGCAGGAGCCTGGTGGACCTGATGGGTGGAGAGATCTCCCTGACATCTGAACCGGGTGCCGGTTCTACCTTTTTCTTTACCGTTCCATTAGGCTTGAGTGAAAGAACCGGGACTGAAGCCGGCCGTGCGGATTTCCAGGTGCCGGGAGATCCGGATGATTCCCTGCATGGACTTTCCGTGTTGCTGGCGGAAGACAATGAAATCAATCAGAAAGTGATCAGCGAAATTCTCAAACAGGAAGGGATACTTGTTCATATCGTCCATGACGGAAAACAAGCGGTGGAAGCTGTTCAGGACAACACTTTTGACCTGGTTCTCATGGACGTACAGATGCCCAACATGGACGGCTACGAGGCTACAGGAACAATCCGAAAAACCGGAAGATTCACCGACCTTCCTATTATCGCACTGACCGCAAATGCCATGAAAGGCGACCGGGAGATGTGCATAGATGCAGGTATGAATGATTATATCTCGAAACCCATTGCAGCGAACGAGCTGTTTCGTATAATTCGCAAGTGGAATCCCCGGAAAAAAGCCTGACCGGAGACACGGGGAACGTCCCGTTACCGTGAGGGTTGCTCAATCCCCAGTCATCAGTTCTACAACCTCTTCCGGTGTTTTAGAACCGGCCAAAGTGCGTAAAAAAACGGACGACCTGGCAAGCCTGGCAATCTCAGAGAGGGCTTCGATATGTGGTCCCGACTGGTCCGGCGGGGCAAGCATCAGAAAGAATATTTTCGATAGTTCACCGTCGAGGGCGTCGAAATCAACTCCCTTCGGGGAGATACCGATGACAATAGTCAGCTTATCCACTGCTTCGGTTTTCGCGTGAGGAACTGCAATGCCCTGTTCCAGTCCGGTGCTTCCCTTGGCTTCCCGTTCCATAATAGCGTTGTACACCTGTTCAGCATCGCTAATCCGCCCGGCAGCTTCCATCACCTGAATCAGTTCCCGGATGATCTCTGTCTTGCTGGTTCCTGTTAATGGAACTTTTACTATTTCTTTAGATATAAGATCGATAAGAGCCATGTGTTTCCTCCCTCACACCGATTCGAACAGGTCCCACACTGCATCGGTATTCTTTACAACAAGTACCGGACACTGAACACTCCTCATCGCCCGTTCAGCCTCGTTGTAGAGTTCATCCCGTCTGCTTCTGATACGGGAGAGTTCTCCTATCACTAGGAGATCGATATCCAGTTCTTTAATTGTCCGCTTGATCTCCGCCTGAACGGCTCCGCTCACTTTTATCGTTTCCATTGCAACACCTTTCTGCCGCGCAAGTTCGCGTACATGATTCAGGTAACGCTGAGCATCCTGTTCCAGGTCCTGCCGGTATTCCTGCTGCTCAGATTGAAGGAATATCCTGGATTTGACAAGATCGTCAAGGGCCCGGGTATTGATTACATAGAGCGCAGTCAAGGCGGCTTTAGTCTGAAGACTTAATAGAACAGCATACTGGGAAGCTGCAACCGACTCTTCCGTCCCGTCGACGAAGACCAGTATATTCGTTAATACGGATTTCATATCCCGTTTCTCCTCCCCCCTTCTAACCTCGCTTTCACCCGTTTCATCAGGATAAGCATGTCCCGTTCATTTTCCTCGAGGCGGTTCGAGATATGGGTGTGGGTCTCTTCCAGGTCCGGTATTGCTATTTTATCCAGGGCATTCACCTTACGTATCGTTTTTTTAACTTCCCTGGCAAGACGCATGATGGATACTTTCAGCTCCGCCAATCGACCTGCCGTCTTAAGAGTATCCTTGAAGTTACTCATCGCTTCATCGATCCTGAATCCCGTTCCTATCAGGCTGAAATAGGGGCCGTGTTCAGTGTAGTCCGTCTCCACAACCGGAATCGAAACACCCATCACTCTCCGCTGTTTCAGCGTAATCTCGGCCTCTATGTTGATCCCCTGGGTAACTGAAAGAATGTTCCGTTTTCCCATATGCAGGACCGCATCTTCAAGGGACCCGAAGGCCGCGGCGAGAGACTTTTCGATCCGTTCCTGGTAATCTACAGCCTGATCCACCAGGGTCAGGAGTTCAATGATCAGGATATTACGCTTCTGGTCCAGCAGATCGTGACCCAGCCGGGCGAGATCCAGCTCTTCTTTTATCTTGAGAAGCTGTGTTTTTGTAGGAGGTACACGTCTCATAACTTCAAGATCACCAGGTCACCCGCCGTAATATTCATCCAGTTCCTCTTCTGTTACCCTGTGGAGTTCCTCCACCGGAAGGATACTCAACGCCCGCCACCCCAGATCCAGTGTTTCCTCGATGGACCGCTCTTCATCGATCCCCTGAGTGACAAACTTCTTTTCGAAAAACTCACCGAACTCCAGGTACTGGTGATCCAGGGGTGTCAATTCCTCCTCACCGATAACAGAGGCGAGATTCCGTACATCTTTTACATAGCTGTATGCGGCAAAGAGCTGGCTCGCAAGATGGGGATGGTCTCCCCTGGTCATGCCCTCTCCGATACCGTCTTTCATCAGCCTGGACAGGGAAGGCAGTCCCGCCACCGGCGGATAGATGCTCCTTCCGTACATTTCACGCTCGAACACGATCTGTCCTTCCGTGATGTACCCGGTAAGGTCCGGAACCGGGTGGGAAATATCATCATTCGGCATGGTGAGCACCGGGAGCTGGGTGATAGACCCTTTGTGTCCCTTTATCATGCCGGACCGCTCGTATAACTCGGCCAGGTCTGAATAGAGATACCCGGGATACCCTTTCCTCGATGGTATTTCTCCCCGGATTGTAGAAATCTCCCGTAAGGATTCGCAGTAATTGGTCATATCCGTCATAATCACAAGGACATGCATGTCCCGTTCGAAGGCAAGATACTCCGCCAGGGTAAGGGCTGTCCTCGGCGTAATAAGGCGCTCGATGGAAGGATCATCCGCAAGGGAGAGGAACAGGGCCACCTTGTCCAGGGTCCCCGATTCCTCGAAAGAACGCATAAAGTACCGGGCGACATCGTGTTTTACTCCCATAGCCGCGAAGACCACTGCGAAATCGGTCTCTCCACCCAGAATCTTTGCCTGACGTGCAATCTGTGCGGCAACTTCGTTGTGAGGGAGGCCGTTTCCGGAAAAAATCGGTAATTTCTGCCCACGTATCAGGGTATTCATCCCATCGATGGCTGAGAGTCCTGTCTGAATGAAGTCCTGGGGATACTCCCGGGACGTAGGATTGATGGGCTTTCCATTGATGTCCCTCTCTTCCGCCCCCGGAGGGGGAGGCCCGCCGTCGATGGGGGTACCCAGACCGTTGAACATCCGTCCCAGCATCATTTCACTTACCCCCAGGGTAAGGGGCCGTCCTCTGAACCGGACCCGGGTATTCGGCAGGGTAAGGCCGGATGTACTTTCAAACAGCTGGACGATCACCACCTTTTCCGAAGTATCCAGCACGATGCCGAGCCTGGTTTCCCGGTCTACTACACACTCGACAAGTTCCCGGTAACCTACGGGATGGGTGTTCTCCACGAAAATAAGGGGGCCTTCGATTTTCGTCAATCCGATATACTCGACACCTTCTTTAAGTTTTGACACCTTAAGCATGGATCGACTCCAATTGATCCAGAGACCGGTCCAGGCGCATTTCCAACCTGTCGAACCTCTCTGAATCTTCATTCGGTATGGTCAGTTTCATCTTCGCCAGTTCGGAGAGAATTTTCATGCGTTTGAGTTTGACCAGGGTAACCCCCCGGCGGATCACTTCCGAACCCCTTCTGTAGTAATGAAGGATAAGATCGAGCATCCTGGCCTGTTTGGAAACAGAAGAATACCGGTCTATCTCATCGAAGGCGTTCTGCTGGAGAAAGGCGTTCTTGAACAGGGTGCACACCTCGATGATAAAACGCTGGCTGTCCGGCAGCGCATCAGGACCTACGAGTTTGACAACCTGCTGGAGCCTTACTTCCCTCTGCAGAAGGTCCATGATCTCAATCCGGTTTTTCTTCCAGTTCACACCCGCATTGCTCTCCCACCAGTGTTCGATATCGGGAAGATACTCACTGTAACTTTCCAGCCAGGAGATAGCAGGGTAGTGCCGGGCATTGGCAAGATGCCTGTCCAGGGCCCAGAAACAACGGACATACCGCTTGGTATGCTGTGTTACCGGTTCGGAAAAGTCACCTCCCGGAGGGGAGACCGCACCGATGACGGTAACTGATCCTTCCCGTCCGGCCAGGGTCCGCATGTACCCAGCCCGTTCGTAAAAACCCGCAATCCGGGTAGGCAGGTATGCCGGGAACCCCTCTTCTGCAGGCATTTCTTCCATCCGGCCCGACAGTTCCCGCAACGCTTCCGCCCACCTGGACGTGGAGTCCGCCATGACCGCTACATGGTATCCCTGATCCCGGTAATACTCCGCCATGGTTATACCTGTATAGATACTGGCTTCCCTTGCGGATACAGGCATGTTGGAAGTGTTGGCGATCAGGATGGTCCGCTCCATAAGGCTCTGTCCTGTCCTGGGATCGATGAGGCCCGGAAACTCCTTGAGTACATCGGTCATCTCATTTCCCCGTTCCCCGCATCCGATGTACATGATGATATCCGCGTCACACCATTTAGCAACAGCCTGTTGGGTCATGGTTTTGCCTGTACCGAACCCCCCGGGAATAGTGACAGCACCGCCCTTTGCAATGGGAAAGAGTGTATCGATCACCCGCTGACCCGTCAACAGGGGAACATCCAGGCTCATCCTTTCCGCAACCGGCCGGGCTTTCCGGATCGGCCAGGTGTGGCTCATATAGATCTCTTTCACATCACTTCCGGAGCGGATCATGCCTACAGGATGTTCGAGGGTGAAGGAACCCTGCCGCCCGATCTCCTCCACCGTTCCATAAACATCCGGAGGGAGGAGAATCCTGTGTTCAATCTGGGAAGTCTCCTTTACCGTGCCGATAATCGTGCCACCGGTTACTGAATCACCCTCTTTGACGAGGGGTACAAATTCCCAGGATTTTTCCCTGTCCAGCGGGGGCAGCTTAAGACCCTTATCTATGAAGGTTCCGGAAAGATCCCGTATTTTTTCCAGGGGCCGTTGGATACCATCGTAAATCGTACCGATCAGCCCTGGACCTAGTTCTGCTGAAAGGGACGTTCCGGTACCATAGACGTTTTCACCGGGAGCAACACCTGTTGTGTCCTCGTATACCTGGATCACGGCCCGGTCTCCGGCGAGTTTCACGATCTCTCCCACCAGACGGTCTTCTCCGACGTAGACAAGCTCCATCATCATGGCATCTTCGATGTTCCGGGCTTCCACCACCGGTCCGTTTATCCTGCTCACTCTGCCGACAATCCGCTCACTCATGGTGTACCCCGTATTCTTCATCAAAGACCAGACGGTAGATAAGGTTCCGTATTTCCGTTCTGTACCGCTGGATCCTGGTTTTTACCAGGTTGTTGTACGCCCGCCTTCCGTCCTCGGAAGAAAGAACCACGCCCTGATTTGCCAGGGGTCTCTCCACCGATGCGGTAAGGGCAATCGGTCTCCCGGTGATTTCTTCTATCTGTTTCCGGGTCTCTTTCAGCAGATCATCATCTATAAGTGGTTCTTCCTTCATAGACGTCCGGACACTGGCCGCGTGTGTGTCCAGACCTACTCCCGCTTCAACGACCCAGCCGAGGAGCACTTTCCTGTATCCCGGATCTTCTATCATACGTTCCAGCTTCGCCTCCGCCTTCTGCACTACATCCCGGATTACCCTGTCCAGGGAGGCGAGATGCATACGCTTGATGGAGTGTTCCTGCCCGGACCGCACGACCCGGCGGATAGCCTCCTGCTGTTCCGCTAAGGTCCTTTCCGCCTCCCGGATGATGGATTCCGCCTGCTGTTCCGCGGACTTCTTCCGCCCTTCCGCACTCCGCCGGGAATCCTCCAGGATCCGGGCAGCCTCGGATTGGGCGTCCTTTGTTATCCCTGAGAGAATCGCTTCTTTTCCTGTTTCCGTGTTGGGTTCCACTATATTTTCAATCCGATTGCCGTATTTACCATCTCACGTATACCGAGCTTCCCTTCCAGCTTTCCTCTCCTGTCCGGAATTTCCAGGATGAGGGGGAATTCTTCTGCAAACATCAGGTGGTCTATAAGGGGCCGTATCGTTTCCGCGATTCTTTCAGTAATGAGCACGATACCTGCATCATTATCCTTCCGGATTTCGTTGAAGTATTTCTCCGCTTCGGCTCTGTTCTCGGCGATGTAACCATCAACACCGGCCATACCGAACCCCAGAACGGTGTCCTCGTCTCCCAGTACCATATATTTCATGGAATGCCCGTTTAAAACTTACCCAGAATCATCAGGGCCGCGATAAACCCGAACACAACCAAACCCTCCGCTAAAGCGATAAAGATGAGAGCCTGGGACGCGACCTCCGGCTTTTCCGCAATTGCACCCATGGCTGCAGCACCAACATGGGAAATGGCAATGCCCGCACCCAGGGCACCGAGACCGAATGCCAGGGCTGCCGCTATAAGACCGAACTTGGCTACTTCCGCCTGGTATGCGGTCAGTTCCTTTCCGGAAGAGCCGGTCCCGGAGCTTTCCTGGGCAAAGGTACCGGTTACTGTAACGAAACCGGAAACGATGATTATTACGGAAACGATGATTACTGATAACCGAACCTTTTTCATAAATCTGCGCTTTTCATTATTCATCTCTCTCCTCCTGTGATGCAAGTGATACAACATGACTCAATTCAGCGATCCTTTCAACGAAATAGGGGCATAGGCTTTACCGGAACCGGTAAAATACTTATTAAAGAATTCATAATAGTTAAGCCGGAGTGCCTGGATACCTGCAGAGAGCCCTTCCAGTACGATAACCATGGCATTTCCTGCAACAAGTACGGCAATACCCCCGATGGAAATCCCATCCCCGGGGGATACCATTCGTGCGATAGAGAAAAACGCGATCATCAGGCTTGCGTGGGCGATTCCCAGCCCCGCCACCCGCATAAAGGAGAGGGTATTGGCAAGGTATCCTGAAAAGATTTCCAGAATCTCTACAATCCACTCCATGAAAAAATCAATAACCGTAAACGGTGTGAATGCTTTCTCCGGATGCTCTTTCCTGTGCAGTTGGAATTCAACAGGTGCTTTTAAAAAGAGGAGAACAACAGGAACGGCCACAAGATAGATGATGAACCTTCCGGGTGGGAGTCCTTTATAATCGTGACGCACAAAATAAAAAGCAATATAGATTCCTGCGCCGTATATCCATCCCCCCAGGAGTCCCGCTTTACCGAAAAAAAGATGAAACCACCGTTTTCTCCGGATACTGTTGATCCAGTTAAAGAAAAGACCCAGGGTAATAACACCAATCCCGAAATAAATCGTGATTTTAAGCACATCATAGATATCCCTCAAGTTCCCCGTCCGGGGGTGCCCTGAAATAAGGCCGTGAAAATCGAACCACAGAGGATCGAACCAGGGCATACCGAAGTACGATCCATAGAGTATACCGGTAATAACAGCGGCACCGCCGCACCAGGTTATCAACTGGGACAGTATGGTTCCCTTTTTGCTCCGCTTTCGCAAAACCCAGCCGATGATTCCCGCCACCATGATAACCAGGCCATGACCTGCATCACCGTACATCAGCCCGAACATCATCAGATATACTACCGCCACAACCGGGGTGGGATCGATTGTCCCGTACTCGGGAATGGCATAATTCTGAACCATGGCCTGAAAAGGACGTAAAAACCCCGGATTCTTCATCTGTACAGGAACATCAGATACTCCTTCCATCCGGACAGCTGTGTCCGGATCTTTCCACTCCAGGAAAGCAATACCTTCCGTGACATCCAGGATACCTTTTTCCAGGTCTTTCTGCTTCGACGCCGGCAACCATCCTGAAAAAAGGACGGTCCGTGCCGTTTTGCCGAACCGGGATTGTATCTTATAGTACAATTCATTCAAGGCGCACCGTTTCCATATATCCTGAAGCCTTTCCGCCCTGCCCTGAAGCACTTCCGTAACCTCTCTGTTCAACCGGTCCCGGTTTTCACGGAGGGCCGCAAGTTTTGTATCGATGTGGGAAAGAGCATCGTCCTTTGACTGCCGGACCTCTTCCGGGAATTCCACATCTGTCCAGCCGACGGATGAGAGAATACTCCGGATCCGGGCCTCGTCCCGTTTTAAGGAGATGAGCAGGAACGCAGGCTTATCCGGCGCTCCCATATCCAGGTACACACTCGGGTACGGCGCGATGGCCCGGGTGAACTCCTGGACATGCCGGGGATGGATATACCCCGCCTGTATCGAAAGGAACGAATACTGAGACCTGCTGAGCAGCCCTTCCTGGAGGTTCTGATACGCATCGAACTGCCTGCGGATTTCTTCGAGCTTCAGGATATCCTGCTGAAGTTCTCCCTGGCGGTTTCGTCTTCCCTGAACTTCTGTCCCGATTCCATCGAGTTCACGTTCCACAGCGTCCGGATCCAAAGGTTCGAACTCATCGATGGAGAGGGCATGTTCATAGCCGGGCCGAATATCCACCATATCAAGGAACGATTCGATACGACGGCGGCTCTCCTTCAGCCTCGCCTCGGATACCTTCGGCTCCACCGTTTCAACCCTGTTTCTCTCCAGGATGTTCAGTTCACGTATACTGATAAAATCAAGCACCCCCTGTTGCAGCAATTCCCGGGTAACAGCTTCCATATCCGTATCCAGTACTACCGCGGAGAGAAACCTCATCCTCGTGGTGAAGATCATATCGCTTCCATTCCTCTCTCAAAGGAGATGCCGTACTGCTTCGCATTCAGCAGGGTCACCAGCCTTCGGGTCTCCTTCCTCTTGATAAAATAATAGGCCAGCAATATGCCGATTGTAAAAGGATAACCTAAGAGTAACCTGTGGACTTCCTTTTCTAAAATACCTTGAAGTACCGATTCCAACAGCAACAGCCGGTTTTTCGCCTGTTCCCGGTCCGGGGAAACGATGACTTTCCACTCGGGAAATTTGCCGCTCAGCAGAGATTCGATGCGCTGCCGGGGGTTGTCCCTGTGAAGGACATCCAGGAGGGTTGACCGGTCAAAAGATCTTCCTCCCGGTATGAGAATATCAGACAGTTCTTCGGTTTTCATTGAGTAAAAGGAGGTGAAACGCATGATCCTGGAAAGATTTTCGATATCGATCTCTATCCCCAGAAGCCGCTCTGCAATGCCTCCGTCTGTATCATCCAGACCTTCGATACCGGCAAAGACCTGGTGATAAAAAAAGATATCCAGTGCATTCTCCAGGGGGAAGAGGGACTCAATCGTACCATGTTCCGGAACCACCGGCGCAATAACATTTTTATAAGGTGTGTGTTCCAGGAGATTCATAATATCCTGCAGGTTCCCGGCGTTGACGATTCCGTCAACATCGATATCGTGAACAATGGTCTTCCTGTAGAGATACCCGGTGGAACTCCGGATTCCCGTATGTTTAATCCTGAACTGAAACCAGAGGCGCAGCATCCCTTTAAGATTTTCGATTTCGTACTGAAGAGATAGCGCTTTGAGTATTTGTTTTATTTCGTCCTCTGCATTTCTATCCAGATCACGGAGCAGTTCAATTTCTCTGCTGAACAACTCGAGTTCCACCATTTTAAGGTCGCCGGTCCGGGTATACACCTCTTCCAGGTATGCAAACCTTGTATCCGTCAAATGGTGAAATGCTTCGCTTAAGGTCTTCGCACGAAGCATGCGATCGAACACCTGGTCCGTCAGTACCGTACTTATTCGGGAGCGGAGCCTGGCGTTGAGGTATGCATACCGTTTGAGCCTGGATTTAACCATCTGGTTCTACATCGATACGGATTATGATTTCGACGACGGAATCAGCGGCTTCTTCTATTGCATCCTTTTTTCTCTTGAAAAACGCTTCTTGATCCTCTTCCGCCTTTTTCAGCGCTTCCTTTCTTTTCCGCTCTGCTTCTTCTTTTTCCGATGCAACACCTTCATGAATCAGTTCCCGGGCTTTCTGCCTGGCTTTCCTTATCGTCTCTGAGGCCGCGGTTTCCGCTTCCTGCTTCAGTGCAGCACCTTTCGCATGAGCGGCTTTCACCGCCTCTTCAGCTTCCTCTTCGGTCTTCAGGACCTCATCCAGTATTTCCTGCATGGTTACAGTATAGTGCAGAAAAAAATGCTTGAATAGTATTTCCGGTGTTTGACACTTTGCAAACTTCCCATTATCGTCACCATTAAATGGGTTTTTAAAACATGCCCTCAACCGCCGCGCTTATCGTACTGTTCGATTTTCCGCATCACTTTTTCCTCGGCTTCTTTCCAGATTTCCTGTATCAGAGGATCGTTGAAATAATACACCCGGTCCTCGAATGAGGATGATTTGAGCCTGTCCCAGAATCGGGAGGTAAAGGCTTCCAGATCCTTACCATAGATATGATAGGAATCAGCGTGCCAGTTCATCCTTCCAAGGCGCACGGTTTTTCCGAAATAGGTCTGCAACGGATCTGCGATCTGCTCCCTGTTGAAATGAATAATACCGAACATGTTCATGAAGTTCGCTCCCCATGCATCGTTACTCCGGAAACGGACGTTGCAGTTAAGGTAAAGCTCATCCCCATCCTCCAACAGGCGGTACCACAGGGATTGAAGACAAGGAGGATCATACACATCAAAATCCATGAAAGGCATCCAGGTGATCATCTGGGCCTGGCGGGTAAAAGGCTGCCTGGAAAGCTTTTCCACAACCTTTGTGACCTGGTCAATCCCCTTTCCGCTATTCCCCTTGAGGAGGCTTACAGACCGGCTCCCGCCGTGATCGGTCCGCTCCTTCCAGGCACCCCAGTCCGCAAGTCTCTGATGATAGGTGTATTCCCAGCGGGTATCGTCCGGGTCATTCATATTCTTCACCCAGTGATCCTTGAAACCCAAAAGTTCAAACACGTATTCCCGCAGGTCTTCGATCCCGCCGGGGAATGCTTTGTGAATCATCGGGTCTTTTTCGGGCTCGTTAATAGTGATATTCATGGTGGCATCGATACTCAAAGGGTCGTCCCCTTTGTCATACTGGGTCCTGAAGCGTATCCCTTCCTCGTAGAGCCTGACTAGTGCATTTTCGTAGGCTTCCGCCAGCATATCACCAGTTACATGTAAAATCGGTATATTCTTCACTTACCACTCCCGTTGCCGTTTTCTGTCCGGTAATCCTTCTGCTCCCATTTGAGCTGGGCGAACATGGTAAAGATAATAACACACTTGCCCGTAATTGTGAATTTCATAGTACTATCCGGTAGAATTCCGTCCGGTCTGCCGACGTATTCGGTTATAGTACGTGCAATGGTACTGAATTATAGCAAAGAAGGATGATACTGATAAAATGAACGAAGAATATTACTTTTTAAGATAATAAGATACAATGCAAAGGGAAAAAAAGAGCCTGGCAATGACCTACTCTCCCCCCAGCACCATTTTTCGATTTACTTCATACTTGATTCCACCCTACGGTGGTTCGAAAAAGGTGCTGGGAGTACCATCGGCGCAGGAGGGCTTAACTTCCGTG
>JAJSAL010000172.1 GCA_024274705.1 Spirochaetota bacterium | reverse complement strand
TCTCCATTCAGGGGAAGAGTTCCGTCTTCTGAAAGATTCCAATTACGTAAATCAAGAAATCCGTTTACAGCCGCCGGTATGTGACGTGTTTCGATAATATTACATGCACTGATGAGTATAATAAAACCGAAGATTATGACCGGACTGATTAATACTTTTTTCACACAGCCATTGTAGTATATCGGATGCCGCAGAGGCAACTCAATTTTATTACGCGGCCTTACTCCGGGCTTGAAGCCTGTACTTTGCGGCCGTGGTAGGTGAAACCCCTGAATGAATTCCGGACCTGGAGAGCATGGGGGGATTCGATCTGTATTGTTGTGGAAATAGTCCCGATTTCTATTTTACCCATCTTGATGTTCCGGCTGTTGGTCAGCTTGTTGATAATGCCGATCAGCTGTGGCGGCCGGATCTGGTCCTTTTTCCCGAGATTGATCTTAAGCGATGTAAAATTGTTTCTCGATTTTCGCTTGCCTGCAAAAGAGGGACCAGGGGCGGCCGTTTTATCCACACTTTTTATCTCTTGGTTGTTGCCGTAGTATTGTAAAAAACGGTTGAACTCGAGGGACACGAACCGGTCGATGATTTCCTCCCTGGTCAGGTGCTTCAGTTTTTCTTCGATGAACGTCGAGTACTGTGATAAAAGCTGAGTATCAACATCCGCGTTCTGCACCTTTTCGATCAGGCTGAAAAGCTGCTGTTCACATATCGATCTTCCTCTGGGTACTTTCTCTTCGAAGAACGGTCTCTGAACCACCCGTTCTATAGAGTGGATTCGCCTGGTTTCCTTCGGCGTTGCAATAGCCAGGGAGATACCCGTTTTACCCGCCCTTCCGGTTCTTCCACTCCGGTGAGTGTATACCTCGAGATCATCGGGCAGGTCGTAATGCACGATGTGGGTAAGATCGTCCACGTCCAGTCCACGGGCGGCAATATCGGTGGCCACCAGGACTTGCAGTGTGCGTTCCCGGAATTTCCGCATCACATACTCCCTCTGCGTCTGTGAGAGGTCTCCGTGAAGGGCGTCCGCATTGTATCCGTCTTTCATCAGGGCATCGGCAATCTTCTGGGTGGATCTCCGTGTTCGGCAGAATACGATTCCGTAAATACCGGGATAATAATCCAGAAGCCGTTTGAGGGTCAAATATTTATCATGGGGCCGGACGACATAGTATTTGTGTTCTACTGTGGATATACCCGCATTTTTCGGGCCCACGGTAATATCAACAGGATCATTCATATATTCTCTTGCAATCCCGGCGACTCCTTTGGGCATGGTAGCGGAGAGGAGTACCGTCTGTCGTCCTTCCGGAACGTTCTGTAAAATTGCATCCAGTTCGTCCTTGAACCCCATATTGAGCATGATATCCGCCTCGTCCAGGACGAGGAGCCTGATATTGCTCATATCGATGTATCTCCGGTTTATCAGGTCAAGGAGCCGGCCTGGTGTTGCCACGATGATGTGGGTACCTTTCCGGATATCCTGTTTTTGCCGATCGATGTTCGCACCGCCGTATACTGCAGTGATACCGACTTTCGGCATATACCTTGCGAAAGATTTAAGATCGTCTGTAATCTGGAGACAAAGTTCCCGGGTAGGGCAGAGGATGAGGGCCTGTACTGTCCTTGATTCCGTGTCCAGGGACTGGACAAGGGGGATACCGAACGCCGCTGTTTTCCCTGTACCGGTTTGGGCAAGGGCAACAACGTCCTCTGTCCGGGAAAACATGTGAGGTATCAGCTGCACCTGTACAGGAGTGGGTTCCTGGAAGCCCAGATCTTCTATAGCCTTTTCAATGTTATGATCGAGATGTAAATCGGTAAATGTCAATGTATTGTTCCTCTATCTTTGTGATTCCTTTAGGATTGTGTCAGAAACCAAAGGGGGGATTTCGCAAGTCTTTGCATGATTATGAAATCTGCTGTAAAAATAGTGTATTTCAGGTGAAAAGTCAATACCGTTCTCCCCCCTTCAGTGGAGATGAACAGACCGGCCTTTCCGGGGCAGATCCGGGACTATTTATCCTTCCTGCAGTCCATGCTTTATATCAATGATTCCATCCTTATGATTAAAGAGAGTTTCTACAAGATCAGGATCAAAATGGCTTCCCCTGCTTTCTTTCATAATCGTGTCGATTTTCTCTTCCGGGAAAGGCTCTTTGTAAGACCGCCGGGACCCCAATGCGTCGTACACATCCACGAGGGTAACGATCCTGGCTTCAAGGGGTATCTCTTCACCCTTTTTTTGTTGTACGTATCCTGTTCCATCCCACCGTTCGTGATGGAACAGGGCAATATTATGTGCCATCCTGTCGATTATTCCGTCTCCCAGTATTCTTGCCCCGATCAGGACATGCTGCTGCATAGCCTCCGCTTCCTCCGGAGTATAAGCCCTCTTTTTCTTCAACAGATAATCGGATATTCCCACCTTGCCCACGTCGTGTAATGGAGAATACGTTTTTATTCTTTTAACAAACTCTCTGTTACAACCATGATGTTCCGCAATAAATCGTGAATACTCGCAGACCCTGCGTATATGATTTCCCGTATCCTCATCGTTAAAATAGTTTGCGTTTTCCAGAGCATTTACCATGGCAAGAGTAATTCTTTCGAGTTTTTTTGTTTTTTGCTCTACAAGATCCAGGAGGTGCAGTTCCCTGTCCGCCAGGAGAGCGTTTTTTTCTTTTAGTTCGTCCTGCATCTGCTTGATACTGATGTGGGCGTTAACCCGGGCAAGCAATTCGGTTTTATTAAACGGCTTTGTAATGTAATCCACGCCGCCTGCTTCGAATCCTTGTACAATTTGATTCATCTCCGTTAAGGCAGTAATAAAAATGATCGGTATGTCTCTCGTGGTTTCCCTTTTTTTCAGTATCTTAGCCACTTCAAAGCCGTCCATGCCGGGCATCATGATGTCAAGGAGGATCAGGTCCGGGGGTTTTCTATCTATGGTTTCGATGACGGAAGTGCCGTCGTTGGCCAGGTTAACTGCGTAATCGGTATTGTCGGTGAGTATTTGTGCAAGCATCATCCTGTTTTCATTGATATCATCTACCACCAGTATAGTGTTTTTTTTATTCATCCTTTCCTTTCCATCTGTAAAATATTTTCCAGTTTTTGAAATACAGTTTTCACTTTTTCACTATCAAAAGATTTCACTGCTTCCAGTAATTCATTCCCCAGGGATGTAATGGTACCACCGGATATGGTAAGGAGCGTTTCTCCTGCTGTTTGAATCTCTTCAGGATTAAAAATACGAGAGTTGTCCTTGAGTACTTCTATAATCTTTTTTATTGTTGCTGAGTCTTCTTCACCTATGGTCTCCCCGGGGTCAGGCTCTCCAACAACCTTTTTCCCTTTTACGACCGTGGAAGAATCGTCGGTGTGCTTATACATGTTTTCTATCTTCTCATAGAATTCATCTTTGTTCAGCGGTTTTGCAATATACTCGTTACATCCCATGGCGATGTATTTTTCCCTGTCTCCCTTCATGGCATTGGCCGTTATAGCGATGATATACAGGTCTTTCAATGTTTCGTCGGAGCGTATTTTTTTTATTATCTCCTCTCCGCTCAGTACCGGCATATGCATGTCCAGGAGCAGGAGGTCGTAATGGTTCTCCTCCAGTTTGTCCAGGGCGATTCTCCCGTTCTCCGCATAATCGGCTTCCAGGTTCTTCCTGTGAAGCAGAGCCCGCACCAGCTCCCGGTTCAGTTCGTTATCTTCGGCCACGAGAATCGTTAGATCCGTCATGTATGTTTCCATTCCTGCTGTAGCCAGGTAGGGAACTTCCCGGTTCCGTTTGAAAGAACATATCGCTTCCTCACTCTCTCCCTTTCTGCGGGCCGGAAGAGGGAGGCGAATTGTAAAAGAGGAACCCTCGTTCTTCCGGCTTTCTACCGACAGGGTACCGCCCATAAGCTCTGCAAGTTTTTTCGATATGGCAAGGCCCAGTCCGGAGCCCCCGAATCTGCGTTCCGTTGAACTGTCTTCCTGCTCAAAAGGTGAAAAGATATGTTCTATTTTCTCCGGGCCTATCCCGATACCGGTATCGGTAATGGTAATGATACCGTTTCCTTCTTTGTACCTGCATGTAACCGAAACACTCCCTTCGCTGGTGAACTTAAAGGCATTGTTCAGTAAGTTTAACAGGATCTGGCTCAACCTATGCTCATCACCGAATACAACCGCAGGGAAAGAATCCTCAACATGTGCAGAATACTTAAGAGTATCATAATTCGGCATCTTCCGGACGAGACTCTCCATGTGATCGATGACATTGCAAAAAACGAAATCCTCCTTTGCTATTTCGATTTTACCGGCTTCTATTTTAGAGAAATCCAGGATGTCATTGATCAGGTTAAGCAGGGTCTTCCCGGACCTCTTGATTATTTCGAGTTTTTTTATCTGGTCCGGTTCTGTAATTTCTTCCAGCAGGATTTCCGTAAAACCGGTTATGGCATTCATCGGGGTTCGAATCTCGTGGGACATATTGGCAAGAAACTCGCTCTTTAACCGGTTTGCTTCTTCCGCGTCTTTCATCGCTTTTGTAAGAGCTTCTTCCGTCTCTTTTCGTTTTGTTATATCCTCCTTGACGGAAAGAAAATTGGTAATTTCCCCCTTCTCGTTCCTGATGGGTGTTATCAATGCCTGCTCCCAGAACGTTGTTCCGTCTTTTCTCCTGTTGTGAAACTCTCCGCGCCAGACATTACCCGATGTTATCGTTTGCCACAGCTCCTTGTATACCGATTTCGACAGATTATCGCTTTTTAAAATCCTTGGGTTTTCACCGAGCACCTCCTCTCTCGAGTAACCCGTGGCTTTAAGGAATGCATTGTTCACGAACTGCAAATTTCCATCTATATCGGTTATGGCAATGGTATTCGCACTCTGCTCTACTGCCACGGACAACCTGTGCAGGTCCCTTTGGGTACTCTTAAGATTGGATATATCCGTTCCATAGAGAAAGAGACCATCTCCCTCTACATCCTCTATCACGGAAATCAGGTAACTTGTTTCACCGAATGTCTGCTCGAACTGGACGGTGGAGCCCTTTTCCCCGGCGAAAGCGTTTTCGGCATCGAACACCGGTATTATTTCAGAGAGGTTTTTATTCAGCAATGAATACCCGATAAGATTGTCTGCGCTCTTATTACATTGGACTATTTTTCCGTTGCCGTCGGTTTTAATTACGGGATACGGATTGGAATTGAATATCCTGGCTTCTTCTTTCAGTTTATGCTGATATGTCAACCGGCGGGCCCTGGAGAGTGAGTACAATACCGAAAGCAACGTGATCATCGTCATAAAACTGATCAATAGTACAGTCATGTTCTTATTAAAGTGTTTCAGCCTGTCCCGGATAACAGCCTGGGGGACAAATGAGACCAGTTTCCAGTGATATGCATCATACTTGCCGGTGCTGTAGGTTATTTGTGTGTCCGGGTACATGAAAGAAGGCGATTTGAGTACCTGCTGAAAGATATTAATTGATTGAAAGGTGAACATCCCCTTTTCACTCATTAGCTGTCCCGTTTCCCTGCCCCCTATTTCCGTCCAGAAATCGGGAAATGAATTTTCCATGTGGATTACCTCGCCGGGATTAAGAATAAAACCCTGAGAACCGGATTGATCTGATTTGTATATGATTTGACCCTTCGAATCCACCAACATCAGGGAACCAATTGAATGTTTTGACATCTCTTTTATCCGCAGAAGGAGATGATCGGCAAGGTAATTCAGGATGAGGTATCCTTTTTTTTCTCCTTCGGAGTTGAAAATGGGGAGGCTCAACCGGATGACAGGTTTATATGGTATTTCAATTTCTCCATTTTCCACGTTCAGGTCCAGATGCGAAATGATTATTTCATCCTTACTTAAATCATATTCTTCACTAAAATAGTAGTAATCACTTTTATCCTGCAGTTCTTCAGCCGGTACAGCTTCCGGTTCACCATTGTTGTAGTTTACCCGGACCATCTCCATACCATCCGTATCGAGAATCCGTACCTGGTCATATTTCCCCTTTCGTTTGAGAAACGAAATCCATACAGACTGGAGAGTTTCAAACCGGCGGTCAGGAAGGGAATCGACTGCTCTTTGTAATGTAGACTGATTATAGAGATAAAGGAGATCTTCCAGTATAAATTCGAGCTGTACCGATAGTATTATATTCTGAAGAGCGATATTCTGAAGCTCATTATTCCCGATAATCTCCATTTCCGTATTCATGCGCTGTCTTTTCGAATACAATACCTCAATACCGAGGACGACGGACAATACCGAGAACACGAGAATCCCGAAGAGAACGGTTCCTTTCAGTACCTTCTTGGACAACGTAAACATCATGATTAAGTCCGGCCGGGTCACAGTGTAACAGTTTTTTTCATGTTGTTCCACTCAAGGGTATCGGTTTTTGTTTTCCGGTAACTCTATCCTGTCCGGTAATCATGTCTCTGGAGTGGAGGCCAAGAAAACACAGGAAATGCTTGACCACGCTTGTGAGAAACCTTATATATAAAGTGTATTAGTCTTTTTTGAGGGAAAAAATGAAGAAACAAAAGAAATACCTTTCCATCAATGTATACTTTCTCTTCATTGCCGTTGTTGTAATCCTCTCTTTCCTTCTCGTGGGATATTTGCAGTTCACCAGGCTGAATCAGGTAATGAGGCGGAATTCGTATTACACGGAACAATTTCAACAGCGAAATGAACACTTGGCGGGGATCATGGCATCCATCGGCTATGGAGGTATTATTCACAACTTCAAGAATTTTGTGATCAGGGGCAATGATAAGTATATAGACAGAATTTACGGTATATATGATCGCTTTAACGAACATGTCGATGCGTTCAATGCCATTGAGTCGGTTACGGAAAAAGAAAAAGAACAACTGCTGGTTATCGCGGACACCATGAAGAAATATGTATCCTTCGTACCGGTGACCCAGCAGATGGCAAGAGACGGATCGATGGTGAAAGAAATCGATGCTGTGGTGAAAATTGATGATAGTGGAGCCCTGGAAGCGCTGGCTTATCTGAATAAGGCGTTCTCTACTTTCTACTCTCAGGGGAGGGAGGAGATTCTCGATCAGCTCAGCCTTGCACTGACACAGCTCTTTATCGGGATGGGAGTTATTACGGTTATACTATCTGTTATCCTTTTTCTCATTATAAGAGCATTGCGAAAACGGATGGAATCTTTTTCCTCTATTACAAAAGAAATTGCCGACGGGGATCTTACCAGGACAATTGATTCATCTACACGGGATGTCCTTGGAAAACTGGCGGATAATTTCAACAGGGTAATTGACAGCCTCAAAACGATTCTTATCGAGGTGGGACAAGCCGCTTCCAAAAGTTCGAAAACCGGTAAACATCTCTCCGCCCAGATAGAGGAGACCCTTTCGGCTACCACCGAGATTTCTGCGAATATCGGCTCTATTAGAAACCAGATCAATACCTTAAACGATGAAATTGCCAGCTCTTCGACAGCTGTAGAAGAAATCCTTGCGAATGTTACCAACCTGTCGAACCAAATAGATAATCATGCAGCAGCAGTAAACCAGACGTCTACAGCAATCGAAGAGATGACTGCATCGATAAACAGTGTATCCAGGATAGCGGGAGACAAAAAAGCCGCCACCGATTCGCTCGTGGAGATAACGAATCTGGGGGAACAGAAGGTTGAGACTACAAACGAAATTATCAAGGATGTCAGCAACAGCGTGGATGCGATGCAGGAAATGATTGCGGTTATTAACAATATTACTTCCCAGACGGACCTCCTTGCCATGAATGCAGCCATAGAAGCTGCTCATGCCGGAGAATTCGGAAAAGGATTTGCAGTTGTAGCCGATGAAATCCGAAAACTTGCGGAATCAACGGCAGACAACGCGAAACAGATTTCGGGAACCCTGACGGAACTGATAGATAAAATCAACAAAGCGCTGGAGTACAGCTCGGCCAGCGGCAAGGCTTTTGTAAACATAAATGAAGAAGTGAAAGAAGTAGTAAACGCTTTTTCCGAGATTACAGCCGGTACAGATGAACTCGCCACAGCCAGTAACGAAATGTTGACCACCGTTATTTCGCTTCGCCAGATTTCCGAAGAGATCAGGCAGGGCTCAGGAGAAATGAAGCTGGGAGCGGAAAATATCAATAAATCCATTCTCTCCATCAAGGATATTTCCGAGGAGACACTGGGTGGGATAAATGAGATTGCTTCCGGTGCCGAGGACATCAACGTTGCAGTAGATAAGATCTCCAGGGTGAGTATCCAGAACACGAGTGATATAAGTAAAATGAAGGAAGGTGTAAATAATTTTCGTCTCGAGGATGGGGAAAAGGAAGAGAAACGGACTGAAGGTAAAGACGGTTAGATATATGAGACGTAGCTGCTCCTGTAAGAGTTAATCATCACCTGGAGGAAGCGGTATGTCCGGCGGTTCCTGCCGGTTGTAACCGGATTCAATTATTTCTTTGATGCCCGGCCGTAAGACGGTCTTCCGGGCTCCCTTATGCGGGGGATGGAAATCGTTTCTGCCGAAGTGAACAGATACGCCGTAATGCATGGTTCCTTCCACTACGACCATGGAATCCCTGGCAGCGATGAGGGGGTGTATTCTTACATTTTTTCTCAGTTTCCCGGTTTCCCTCTCCAGTTCTTCAGATTCTTCTTTAAGCTGTTCCTGCGCAAGGAGTATCTTCTCTTCCGGCTTGTTCAGGGTGTGGATATGGCGCTGGATCTGTTCGATCTTTTCGTCTACCTCGTTTAGCAGGTCCTCTTTGTCCTTAAGCTGATGGACTGCATCCAGATATTCCCGGTACTCTAGAGGAGCCACCCCTATAAAAAGTGTCGTAGACGTCTCGAACATGTTGCCCAGCTGTTTGCACCATACTGTCTTTCCGGCGATAACACGTCCACCGATGATTTCCGCCCTCCGGCCTTTGAGAACCAGGCTGCCGGAAACGAACACCTCGCAGTGCATGACTGCTTCCTCCACGAAAATGGTTCCCTGGCAGCTGATACCGGCGTTTTCGATATACTTGGCGTAGAGGTCGCCTCTGCACTCGATGGTTCCCCGGTTGCTTCCATGCATGCCGGCTTTAAGAATGATGTTTCTTCCGGCTTCTACGGTGCATTTCCCGGCATACTTTCCGATCTGAATGTTTCCGCCGGCTTTGACCGTGAATCCGTCGGCGATGCTCCCGTCAATGATCACCGTCCCGTTAAAATCGATATTTCCCGTACTGTAATCGACGTTTTTTACATGTATCACAGGTTCCACGTTCACCTTACCATGCTGGATGTACACGTTCCCGTCGATCTCGGAGAGAATCGCGGTGCCTTCCCCGTTAAACCTGGTATTGGTCCCGGGCCGGAAGGATTCCGATTCTCCTGCAGGTTCTGCAGGAACAACCGTTCCGGTCACTGTATTACCGTCTTTCGGCTCCGTGGGACCTCCTGTCTGGGCGAGTGTATCACCATTCCGGACATTCTGAACGAAATTGAGTTCCCGCAAGTTGATTCTGCCGTAATCCATCTGCAGGTAAGGTTTGCCCCTTTCAGTTTCGAAGAGAAAGACCACCATCGGCGGTTCACCGTGAACAGCGGGAAGTCCTTCAGCTGCCTGGATCCGGGTATTATACCGGTGTTCAGCCAGGGCCTTTCGGATCGCGTCTTCCTGAATACCGAAGACAACACCGTTGCCCTTGAGTACCGAAACTATTTCTTCCAGGTCCGGGTCGCCACCCCCTTTTTTTGGCTGACTGATTTCGACCCAGCCGGTCATCTCGTCTTCACTTATCGAGACGCTTACCTTGCCGGTAAGGGCCGCGCCGCCGGGCCACTCCACCAGGTCCCTGGGTTCTCCTGCAGCTTCTTCTATTATGTAATTGATAAGCCTGTTTCGTACGCGAGGGATACCCAGCAGCTCCATCCTTGCGGTTACATCTTCAGGATATACCTTCCTGGACGCATCCTGCGGGGGAAACACCGTTAAAGTTGCCCAGCCGTCCCTGTATGTGAGTTCGAATCTGCCTCGCTTGTGGGTGCTGGTGAAATCCTGATCCATTGCTATTCTTTTCGGCAGTATTACTCCGGAAGTTCATTTTCCGGCGTCCCGGGGATGCGAACTTATCGACATCGTCCCGGATACCCTCACCAGTCCTGAACTTACCGCCCGGTGGGAACTCCGGCTCTCCCGAATCGCATCCGGGGAGGAACAGTACATTCACTTCATCAAGGATATCCGCTTTGAGACTCGAAAGCTCGTGGAGGAAGTGAAGAAGAGCTCGAAAACGTATACACCCCGGGGTACAACAAGTCGAAAGTGTCCCCTCTGCAGCGGCCCTCTCTACCCTGTCCGGGGAAAGCGGGGGAAGACCCTGCTGGTGTGCCAGGGACTTTCCTGCGGCTTCGAAGAAGAAGGCGGTGGTGACCGCCGGGGAACCAGGCCCTCGGGAAAGGAGAAACGTATAGCCCGGAAACTGATGAACCAGTATGGAAAGGGGGGGAAGGAAACATCTACCTTCGGGGACCTGCTGAAAGTGTCCATGGAGAGAAAGAAAGAACGGGAGGAAAACTCATGAGAGATTCGGGAAAGACCCGGGGTTATTATTTTCGCAGCCTGTTCCAGAATCCTTTTCCGTGTCGGTGCTTCCGCCGCCCTGCTTCAGCCGTGTCCGGCGGGGGCGCTGAGTTCGTACTCTCCTTCCACAACCTGATGTTGGAAGCAACTTCCTCATCCAGGGCGATGTGACTTCCTTCGCATTTAATCACGTAAGAAGGGTATTTCTGATGAAGGGTGACCAGGGCACCGGGTTTTATCTGGAGGCTGTCAATGATGTGGAGCTGCTGGTCCTGGGTACTGCACACATAGGCAACCCTGGCTGACGAACCGATTTCCATTTCGGTAAGAGAGATCACACTGCTGTAGGCTACCTTTTCCGCGCGCCTGCAGCACCCCCCTTCGGGTATCGGTTTTCCGTGGGGACACTCCCTGGGATGACCTAACAGGGTGCAGATGGAATCCACCAGGCCGGTATTCATGATGTGTTCCATTTCACAGGCGCCTACTTCGAAATCGCCCCCCAGCACATCATGGATGAGCCTCTCCCCGATACGGTGGGCCCTGATCAGTTTCCTGGCGTAGGCCATGCCGTCCCCGGTAAGACCGATCTCGGTACCGTCTGTATCCAGTTTGATCAATCCGTCATCCCGGAGTTCCTCCAGGGTTTCCAAAAAGAACTCTTCTCCCATCGCTGATTTCAGTACCGAACGGGCGTGCTGCCCGTTCTCCACCATGTTCCACAAGGATTCGATATATTCTTCTTTTCGTTTAACCTGACTCATACAAGCACTCCCTGAAAAAAGAGTATAAGAATCCAGTGAAGAATTCCAGCCATGGTAAAGGCGGATATGTTGATTGCGAGAGTCATCACTATGCCGATCCGCGCTCCCAGTTCTCTGAACAAGGCAATGATATTGGCGATACACGGTACGAACATGGTAGTGATGACAACGGCGATGATGTTTTGAACAGTGTTCAGTTTCCCCGCTTCGGACATCCGGAGGATCAGCCCCGCTCCTGCTTCATGCCGGGCCATGGTGAGGATGAGAGCGTCAACCATGTCCAGGGGAAGTCCGAGCCATATGACGATGAGGGGCCGAACCACCCGTTTCATTACAGTAAGTATACCGAAATAATCGAGAAAAAAGAGGACGGCTGCAGCAATGATAAAAATGGGGATAGATTCCTTGAGGAACCAGTACAAACGGTACCCTGTCTTTTTAAGAAGAGCCATTACATTGGGAGCCCGAAAGGGTGACAGCTCCTGGATAAAAGCAGTTTTCTTGTCGTCTTTGAGAATGCGGTTGAGTATTGCTCCCGCACCTATCTCTACGAGAAAGAGAAAAGAGAAGGCGATGACAAATGCCGGAATGCCTGCTTTACCCAGGATTGCCATATTCAGGGCTAGTTGAGCGGAACAGGGTATACCGAAAGCGATCAGGAAAATGGCAATCAGTTTTTCTTTTCGTGAGGGAATGCTCTTAGTCGTCAGGGTTGCCATGGTCTTGCAGCCGAAGCCGAGGATCAGGGGCATGATGGATTTACCGGTAAGGCCGATTCTTTCCAGGAGTCTTTTTACAAGGACCGTCAGGTTGGGAAGATACCCGATATCTTCCATAAGCCCGAACACAAAGAAGAACACCGACAGCACCGGCAATACAGTTGCAACTGCGTTGAAGAGCCCAAGGGTCAGGATGCCGTAGTTCCCGATGAGTAAATCCTGAAAAAAGCCGGCGGGAATGACTGATTCCAGGTAAGCAACCGATGGAGTTACGATCAGCCAATCCAGGCCGTCTGCAAAAAAGTTCGCAATGTGGACAACAGCCAGATAACTGATCAGGAGAAACACGGCAAGAATAGGAAATCCGTACACCGGATGCCTGCTGTAATGTGACACCTTTTCCAGGAAGGACCTCTTCCCTGTGCTTATCTCCCTGATATTCCAGATTCGCGATACTAGAGTTTCTACCCACCTGTTTCGGGCATTGTTGATCATCCTGGTAATATTGACATGATGCCCCTGTAATTCCCCATGAATACTCTGCTGCAGCTCCTGGTTTTCCTGTTTCCGGATTTCCGCGAGGAGCCAGGGGTCATTCTGTAGGAGGAGTGTTGCGGTTTTTCTCCTGTAGGGGAACGTTTCCGGCAGAAGACCGGCAATCCGGGTTATGCTCTTTTCGATTTCTCCGGGCAGCACCGGTCCTCCCGCCGGGACTGCAGCATGTTCCAAAGCTGCGCTCAACTTCTTGAGACCACGCCCCTGGTTTGTGAAGTATTCAACAACCGGAATACCTAGAAGAATAGACAATTCATCAGAATCTATTGACTGACCTTTTTCCGCCGTTTCTTCTATATAGTTAAGGGAGATAACCATTGGAATTTCCAGTTCCATAAGATCCGATGTGAGAAAAAGGGACTGTTTGAGCCTGTTCGTGTCAATACACTGGATAATGATATCCGGTTGTTCCGTGAAAACAGCGTTTCTCACGCTTAATTCTTCTTCAGAATAGATGTACAGTCCGTGCAGCCCCGGGGTATCCGTCACCTGATATGCCGTTTTTCGTATGACCGCAGTGACTGTTTCTGTAGTTACGGTGGTGAGGGGATAATTGGCGACAATGCTGTAGGTCGAGGTAAGATCGTTGAATATCGAAGTCTTCCCGGTATTCGGAAGGCCCATGATAAACATACTCTTAACATCAGACGGATGAGCTGCCTGAGATTCATGCATAGGATAACGGCCTCCGGAGGATAGATTGCCATGGGTAGTAAACGTGGTCAAGGATAGTAGAGATAGGGGGAGCTGATTCTACGCCTGATCCAGAGGATACTCTTTTCCCTGCTCTACGATCTCCACTTCCCGTATTCCTTTGTCCCGGAGAAACCGCGAAAAGGCCGTTAAAGCGTCATCTTCACCGTGGACCAGGAAAATCTTTTTAAGCCTGTCCAGGTCCAGGTGATCAACATACTCCCACATCTCCCGGTAGTCCCCATGGGCGCTTAAAGATCCGATTTCAGCAACCTCCGCCCGGAGGGGCACGGTTAACCCTAAGATGCGAACCTCTTTACGGCGCTCCCTGATGTATCTTCCCAGGGTGTGGGCAGCCATGAATCCGACTAACAGTATGGTGTTTTCCGGATCGCGAATGGTGTGGAGCAGATGGTGCTGAATCCGTCCCGCTTCGCACATACCGCTGGAGGCGATGATGATCGCCGGCTCCTGCAGGTCGTTCAATTGTTTCGATTCCCTGACATGTTCTATATAGTGAAGATCGTTGAATCCGAAAGGGTTTTTATGATGATCCGTGAATGCCCGGTGCGTTTCATCATCGTAGCATTCCGGGTGGATCTTGAAAATTGAAGTGGCGTTGGTGGCCATGGGGCTGTCTACGTATATCGGGATGCCAGGGATTGTACGGGCGTCTGCAAGGAGGTGAAGATAAAACACTATTTCCTGGGTCCGCTCGATGGCAAAGGCAGGAATGATGACCTTCCCGCCCCGCCTGGCTGTCCTGTTCACGATTGAGGCAAGGGTCTCCATTGCTGTTTCTGTTGACTCATGGAGGCGGTTTCCGTATGTGCTTTCCAGAACCAGGTAGTCCACGTCCGGAATAGGCGCCGGGTCCCGAATAATAGGTTTGTTTTTTCTTCCCAGGTCTCCGCTGTAGGCAAGCCTGATGATTTTTCCGTTCTGCCGGATGGAAAACACGGCAAGGGAAGAACCCAGGATATGGCCGGCATCGTAGAAGGTGAGCTCCACATCCGGGGCTATGGAGATACTCCGTTCATACGACAGGGTAATAAAATGTTCCATCGCCTTAACAGCATCTTTTTCGTTATACAGTGGTTCCCAGTCAAATATTTCTCCCCGCTTCTCCGCCTGCTTCTTTAAGTATTCTGCGTCTCTTGACTGAATCTTTGCGCTGTCCATCATGATGATATTTGCCAGGTCCCTGGTTGCGCCGGTGGAATAGATGTTGCCGGTGTAGCCTTTTTTCACCAGCAGAGGGACGAGGCCGGAGTGGTCGAAATGTGCGTGAGTTAAAACAGCTGCATCGATGTTCCGGGCATCGAAACTCCATTCCCGGTTTTTTTTATCCGCCTCTTTCCGTTTCCCCTGGAACGCACCGCAGTCGATCATGACCTTTGAGGTTCCTGTGTCGAAAAAATGTTTTGAGCCGGTTACCTCGCCTGCTGCACCCAGGGATGTAAGTGTTATAGACATGTTGTACTCTCCTCGTATTGCCCTCAAGTAATAGGATCCGGTTACGGCCGGATCGCTTGGCCTTATACAGGGCATCATACGCCCGTTTCATCATGCTTTCCAGGGAATCTTCCTTTTTAATTTCGGTTATTTTTAAGCTGCCGGTTAGCTTTTCGATATTCGACCTGAAGCTTTCCCCGGATCGAATCCTTTTCCCGAATTTGCACGGAGATGAATAATGTCCTAAACTAAGATATATGAAGGGAAGAACCAAGCTGCTCATCGTGGATAGTGAAGAAATTACAAGGAAAGCCAACGCCGCTATTGCCGATTCCGAAGGATTCAGGGTTTTTGAAGCAGGTAATGGTATTAGATGCCTTGAGATCACCCGTGAAGAGAGGCCGGAATTTATTCTCATGGAAACCATGCTTCCCGACGTCAACGGGGTAGAGCTTTGCAGACAGATTAAGGGCATGCAGGATGTGAGAGGTTCTTTTGTTGTCCTGTTTTCGGGGGCACAGATTAACTCGACGGACACGGAATTCGGCCTGAACAGCGGGGCGGACGGTTATCTTACCCGGCCGATTCCTGAGCCCGAGTTCCGCTCCTGGCTGCGAACGTATAAGCGGATGATAACCGCTGAAAAACTGGTTCGTGACAGCGAGGCAAAGTACCGGGCCCTTGTAAACCGGTACGTGGATATACTCATCGTCCACAATCCTGAAGGGAATACTATTCTTGAGGTCAATGAAACTGCAGAAAGGACGTACGGCTATACAAGAGAAGAACTTCTCTCATTAAATATATCTGATATAAATCCGAAATATAGTGAAATAATAAAAGATGGCACTTTCTGGAAAGATCTTGACCTCAATAAATCCTTCACATCGGAAGCGTATCATAAAAGGAAGGATGGTTCTGTCTTCCCCGTCGATGAGGTGATAACAAAAATCAACCTTAATGGAACTCCGGTAATCCTGGGATTATACAGAGATAAAACGGAAAAGAAAAAGGCGGAACAGGAACAGGAACTTATTGTTAGGGAACTGAAGCTGGTAAACCAGACTATGCTGCAGGCAAATCAGCTCCGCGACATCGATGGACTCTGTACTCTCCTGTGTGAAAGTGCCCTTTCCTTTAACCCCGGAACATGCATCCTGATCACCTATCCGGATGTGCATACAGGCAGAATTCGCATCCGTTCTTTCGCGGCGATCGATGTTCTGAACGGGGAGGCCGACCGGCTGGCCGAAATGTTGGTCGACTGCATGGGAACAGAGGCTAATCCTCACTTGGCCAGGTATACTTCCGGCAGGTTGGAATATATCGAAGAGGGGCTGTATCCACTGGTGGAAGGAATCCTGTCCCGGGAAACTTCTGATGAAATCGGGAAAGTGCTCGGCATCGAATCGGTTTATTGTATCGGGTTTCCTCCGGATCCGGGCTTAAAAGGCGGGCTTATTATGCTTCTTCCCGGTGAGCTTAAGCCCCAGAGAACAGCAATGCTCGAGACCCTCGTGCATCATTTCGCCCTCTTAATCGAACAAGTGCAGACGGAAGAATTGCTGCGAAAGCGTCAATCCGAATTGACCAGGGCACAGCGGATCGGGCACCTGGGAAATTATGAATGGGATGTGATGAACCGGACTTTTTCCTGGTCCGATGAGGTGTATCGAATTTTCGGTATGGACAGGGATACATTCCGGTTTTCTTACGCAGGTATCGAGGCAATGATACACCCGGATGACCGGACCGTCAACGCAGACATGGTAAAGAGGATGTTGGAATCCCCGGAACCATTCAATTATGAACTGCGCATCCTGCGGCCCGACGGGCATGTACGAAATATCTTTCAGAGTGTTGAAGTATCACAAGATAGTGAGGGAAAAACACAGAAGGTCTTCGGTACTATTCAGGACGTGACCGACTTTAAACGTATCGAGAGGGAGCTTTGGGAAAAGGAAGAGCAGTTGCGGGCGCTTGCCAGGCACCTGCAGAATGCCCGGGAAGAGCAGAGCGCCTATATTGCCCGGGAGATGCATGATGACCTGGGGCAGTCCCTGACCTCCATGGAAATGATGCTTACGTTTCTCGAACAGGACCTGAAAGAGGAAAAGCTGAATAAGAAGGAGCTCTTCGATACTGTCAAAGATATGCGAAATGTTCTGAACTCCACGGTTATAAAAGTTCGTCAGTTATCTGCTGAGCTGAAGCCGGGAGTGCTGGATTCCGAAGGTCTTCAGGAAGCGCTTACGTGGCACATCAGGGGGCTCGAAAAGCATTCTTCCGTCACGTTTCATTTTAACTACGAGGCCGATGACATGGATCTGACATCTGAAGAACGTATTGCCGTGTTCAGAATTATCACGGAATCCCTGACGAATGTTCTGCGTCATGCCGGTGCAACGGATGTACATGTAAGTGTACGGAGGTACACTGAAAGTTATGCGGTCATTATACATGATAATGGTAAAGGCTTCTGTCCCGGGGCAATCAAGTCGACATCGTCTTTCGGTATCATCAGTATGAAAGAACGGGCAACAGCTTTTGGATGGGATCTAAAGGTGGAAAGTTCGGAGGGAAACGGCACCAGGATCGAGCTGTTTATACCCGGGAGAGAAACGGGATGATCCGGGTCCTGATTGCAGATGACCATGAACTCATCCGGGAGGGGTTGAAAAAAGTACTTGTCAAAGAGGCGGAATTGATCCTTGCAGGCGAAGCGGCGGACGCAGCGGGCCTTTTTACGAAACTCCGGTACACCCGATGCGATGTTCTGATCCTCGATATTAACCTTCCCGACAGAAACGGCATGGATGTGCTTAAAGAACTCAGAAGCCGCTATCCGGATATAAAGGTTCTCATCCTGAGTATGTACCCGGAAGAGCAGTATGCCGGGAGGATGATCAGAAGCGGGGCTTCCGGCTACTTCACCAAGGGAAACGCTTCGGAAGATTTGCTTAAGGCCATAAAAAAAGTTTATAGAGGAGAACGGTATGTAAGTCCGGCTTTTGCGGAAAAACTTGCCATTGATTTCCTCTGCCATCCGGACAAAGAACCCCACGCCGGCCTGTCCGACCGGGAATACCAGGTGCTACTCCTCTTAGGGATGGGAAAATCAGTTCACGATATAGCCGTCCAGCTCCATTTGAGTGTCAACACGATCCATACATACCGGAGAAGAATATTCGGTAAAACTGATCTTCACACCAACGCAGATATCATGCGGTACGTGATGGATCACAACCTGAGAACCTGATTCCCCCCCCTTTTTATGTAACACGGTTTGTTACAGAAAAATCACAAACTGTGTGATATCCGCTCCTGCCGGCAATTGCTTATCCTTAAAAGGGAGACATTCATGAACCTGTTGCTTGTTGATGATTCGGCCCTTGTCCGGAAAAACATGCGGAAGCTCTTACGAAAGGTGAATAGCCTGGATTCCATCTCGGATGCCGGGAACGCAGTTTCCGCCATCGATCATATAGAAAAAGAACATCCCGACATTATCATCCTGGACCTGAGAATGCCCGGGGCGTCGGGATTCGATGTGTTGAGGCACATACAAGAGCATAACCTCTCAACCCTTGTAATAGTAATGACCAATCATCCAACAGAAACGAACAGGGAAAGATGTATGATGCTGGGAGCGAAGTACTTCTTCGACAAAACAAACGATTACCCGAAGGTAATCCAGCTCCTGCACAACATCGAGACGGCAGTTCCCTGAGCTGAAGAGGGTTTGAGCAATGATTGACCATGGCAGAGAAACCGGTGCGTTGAATACGGTGTTTGATAGTTTTCCGGAGATGATCTATGTCGCAGACCCGGAAACACACGAAGTTCTCTTTCTCAATCAGAAATACCGGGATACCCTCGGCCATAATCCGGTAGGCGGCAAGTGTTTCAGGGACCTCAGGGGGTTCGAAGAACCCTGCGATTTCTGTACGAATAACATCATTCTGCAGCAGAAAGGCAGGCCCTACGAATGGGAGTATCACAATTCCCTGCAGGACCGGACCTACCAGGTTACGGACCAGATTATACCATGGCCGGACGGAAGGGACGTACGGTTCGAACGTGCCACGGATATCACCGAACGGAAAAAGGAGGAAGTCCATGCCCGGATCCTCAACTCGGTACTGCCGGCCATCCGGGAGGTAAACCAGGTTCTTGCCGGGGAAAACGACCGGACCAGGCTGATAGAAGCGGTATGCGCATGCGTAAAAGGATGCGAAGGTGTTTCAGCCGCATGGGTCATATTAACCGACAGGCTCCCGGAAACGATCGGTGCGGCACAATCGGGTTTTAAAAAAACGTCCTTCCAAAAAGTCCTGAATAACATCGGGAAAGGTGACCTTCCTCTCTGCTGTAAGAGGGCGGTGGAGGAGCAATCCGCTGTTGTATCTATGAATCGGGAACAATGTTCAGCCCGTTGCCCCCTGGTGGGAGATCCCGGGGAAGTTTCCGATTTTACCGCCTGCCTTACGTACCAGGGGCATAAATACGGTTTTTTCTGTGTATCCCTGCCGGATGAATATGCCGATACCGGCGGGAAAAAGTATTTCGTGCAAGAGATATCCAGGGATATAGCCTTTGCCCTGTACAGTACGGACAGAAAGGTTGAAATAAGGGGGGAGTCCGATGGCAGCAGGCAGCACCGGGCCGGGGTTGAGGCACCGCCCGGGTTTGCCCTGGCTGCGGAGGCGGGTGATGAATTTGAAACGGCAGCGAGGAGTATATTCGATGCCTGCCGGAATGTGGTTCATGCAACCGCCGGATATGTCGCCCTGTTAAGCAAGGACGGGTCGCAGAATGACGTCCTCTTTCTCGAAAGCGGGGGACTTCCATGTACGGTTGACCCGTCGCTGCCTATGCCGGTACGGGGCCTTCGGGCGGAAGCGTATCGAAAGCGGAAACCTGTTTATGATAATAACTTTTCCGAAAGCGAATGGCAGAAGTATATGCCGGAGGGACATGTGCTTCTGGAGAATGTGCTGTTCGTTCCCCTGGTGCTGGACGGCTCGGCCGTTGGACTTCTCGGCCTCGCAAACAAAGAGGGCGGGTTCACTGAAAACGATGCACAGCTTGCAGATGTATTCGGCCGGCAGGCGGCGGTCGCCCTCAGGAATGCCGTTAACGGGGAAGTGCTGAAAAAAAGTGAAAAACGGTACAGGCTCCTGTTCGAGAACCTTTCAATAGGAATGTACAGGACTTCTCCGAAGAACCGGATCCTGGATGTCAACCCCGCCTACCGTTCCATCGTCGGCTGTGATGAGAAAAGAAATATACAGGAAGAAGATATCCGGGAGGTTTACGTGGATCCCCGGGACCGCGAGTGTATTCAGGAACAGCTGGAGAAGACCGGCTTTATCCAGGGGATGGAGAGCCGGTGGAGAAGGGCGGACGGGGATATCATATGGGTACGGGAGAACATCCATGTATTTGAAGACGATAGGGGCCAAAGGTATTACGAGGGAGTCGTTGAAGATATAACAGACCGGAAACGTACCGAGCAGGAACTGTACGATACCATACGGGAACTTAAGAGGGTCCGGGCAACGCTGGAACAGCAGGCGGAGTGGATCACTGCTTTGAATTCCGTGTCCAGCGACATTGCCCGGAAAAACAGTACCGACAGTATTCTGCGGGTAGTCATGTATTACCTGGAAAAGAAATTCGACATGGTGTCCGGAGGTATCGGTTTTTACAATCCATCTTCACATACATATACCGTCAGGATAATGAGTACCCGGGGCAGGGATACTGCAGCCCGTCTTGGTATCGAGGAAGGCGGAATCCTGGAGGAATCTCACCTGATGTTCAGCACCGTTCGTACCGGTGACGGCGCATACACGGTAGATGTCAAAGATACGGATCAGGAGAGCCTCAGGATAATCGTTATACCCCTCACCCCGGAGAGAACCCGATTGGGCATTCTCTTCATGATTGTCGGTGAAGTTGCAGACTTAAGTGAACCGGAATGGGGGTTCCTGAACGGTATGGCCGAATATGTTTCCCTTTCCCTGCAGAACAGGAAACTCTACGAGGAGCTGGAAAATTCCTACAGCCGGCTTGAAAAGGCGCAGGCTGCAATGATGGAACAGGAACGGATGAAAGCCATGGGGCAGGTAGCCAGCGGAATCACCCATGACATCAACAACACCCTGGCACCGATTGCCATGTACACGGAAATTCTTCTGGACGGTTCCGAACCGCTGAGTGACAGGGCGAGAAAATACCTTACAACCATTCAAACTGCGGTCGGGGATATCGAGAATGTTACGATGCGACTCCGGACTTTTTATAAACATGACGAAGAGAGGGACTTCAGGATAATTGAGATAGATGAACTAATCCGGGATGTCATCGATTTAAGCCGGCCCCGGTGGAAGGATATTCCCAATAAAAAGGGGTTTGTCATAACCATAGAGAGCGAAATAAAGAGGGGGCTGCCCCCCCTCCTGGGAAGCATCAGTGAGATCCGGGAAGCCCTCATCAACCTGGTGTTCAATGCCGTGGACGCCATGCCCGAAGGTGGAACCATATTGTTCCGGGCGGGTACAGATGGACGGTTTATTACCATAGAAATCAAGGACACCGGTACCGGGATGGATGAGGAGCAGAAAGCCAGGTGCCTGGAGCCTTTCTTTTCCACGAAAGGCTCAGCCGGGAGCGGTCTCGGGCTGACCATGGTGCAGGGAATGGTACAGCGGCATTCCGGCCGGATCGTGATTGAGAGTGAGTTGGGAGCGGGAACGTGTATCAGGCTGCTGTTTCCTCTTTCTCATCAAGATAAACAGGAAGTATTACAAGGCAGGCCGTCCATAGCCCTGCCGAAACTGGATATTCTGTATGTCGATGACGATGAGCGTATTCAGGACGTGATGAGAGAAATGCTGACCCGGGACGGTCATGATGTCCGGGTCTGCAGTAATGGAGGGGAGGCACTGGATGTATTCAGGGAGCACTACGCACAGGGCAGCGTATTTAACCTTGTAATTACCGACATGGGAATGCCCTACATGGATGGAAAAGTGCTTGCGCGAAAAATAAAGGAAATTTCACCGGATACTCCTGTTATTCTTCTCTCTGGATGGGGAAGTCTCATAAAAGCAAACGGTGAACTTCCGGATAACATTGACTACCTTCTCGGAAAACCGCCCCGGATGGGGATTCTGAAATCCGCCATTCTGGAAGTCCTGTCCAGAGGATGCAGCCCGTTATGAAGGAGAGGATAAACAATGCAACCATCCTTGTGGCGGATGATGAAAAAAGCATCCGGGAAGTTCTTGGAGATATCCTGATCATGGAGGGGTACACGGTACTGTACGCTGAAAACGGTGCCGATACATTACAAACGGTGAGGGAACACCAGGTTGATGTTATTCTCCTGGACCTTCAGATGCCTTACATGAACGGCCTGGAAGTGACACGGCTGCTGAAAGATGATCTGTCTTTGATGCATATCCCTGTTGTCATTGTTACCGGTTTAAACGACCGGAAAGCCCGGGTGGAAGCGCTTACAAACGGGGCGGATGACTTTTTGCTCAAACCGCCCCATGTGGCGGAGCTGGCGGCGAGGGTT
>JAJSAL010000171.1 GCA_024274705.1 Spirochaetota bacterium | reverse complement strand
GTAATCCCGTGCCGTCCCAGTTTCCGAAGGTGCTCCAGTTTGCATCAACTCCACTGGCACCCGTCCAGGTCACGGTTGCCGGAAAAAGGGAGTAAGAGAAAGAAAAAGTGAGAATAAGGAAAAAAAATATAAAAATCCGCTGTCTATACATACATCCTCACATAGTCTTTGTTACAGAGAAATTGTTGTACCCGGTATTTAGTATTATAGCACTGAAAGTACTAAATACCAGTATATTGTACTGTTCCGGAACACTTTAGCGAACCTGGGGCTCTCAGCCGGATAAAGGCACGACAACTATTGAAAAACCCTCTGTACTTAATGCATAATATCCAGCCTGTTCCTTCTTCTTGCTCTGCGTCGAACTCAACGGAAAAACTGATATACTTATTTAAAAATCCTTTTCCATTCCCATGGTTTTACATTAACCACTTTGTTCTCTTTATTTGAATGGAGTTCACCTTCAAGACTGATACAGAACAGTTTTTCCGGATTGTATTTTTTATTAAAATATCTTAAGGCTGTATATTTTAAAGAAGCAGCGTTTATTTTAACCTCCACCGGAACAGGTTTGTTTCTATTCATTACGATAAAATCAATCTCTTTTTTATCCTGGGTCCTCCAGAATCGAATATTCTCCCTGCCGTAATTCTTTACAAACTCACTAAAAATCGAGGTTTCAAAAGCTCCACCTGTTATTTCCCGTGGCAGGGTTTTGAGCATGAGCATATTTAATAAGCCTGTATCGTAAAAGAATATTTTTGGTGTTTTAAAAAGTTCTCCCCGGATATTTCTTGAAAATGGGGGTACTAATTTTACAATATACGTATTCTCAAGGATGAAAAGGTACTCCTCAATCGTTTTTTTTGCCAATCCCACCGTATTAGAAAGTTCCATAACATTAAGTAACTGTCCACTCTGGAAGGCAAGGAGATGTACTAACTTATTTAGCTTATCGAAATTCCTTATACGTGTAAGATCTCTTATATCCTGTTTAATATAGGTATCTATTATCTGTTGCAGATACCGTTCTTTTTTATCAATACTATCTGCAAGGACAACCTTTGGATATCCTCCGTAGGCAACGTATTCCCTATACTGTATCTGCAATTCCTTACGCAATGCTGGAAGAGTAATTTCTTTGGATAGGTCATATTTTTTCTTCTTAAAGATTAAAAACTCTCCAAAATCCAGAGGGAACAACTCAAAATTCACCGTTCTTCCAACAAGGGAATCTTTAAATTTGCTTCTGATCTCAAAACTCGAGGACCCGGAGACAATTAATTTTATATGAGAATAGTGATCATGAAATAGTTTTAAGAATGATGATGGATTTTTAAGGTACTGTATTTCATCGATAAAAAGAAAAAACCGTCTCTGTCCGCTGAACCTATTATTTTGCTTTATATACTCAAGAACTCCTTCTACTCCATAATCACAAATTTCAAGAAGACGGCCATCCTCAAGATCAAGAAAACAGACATCAGCTACAGGATATCTCTCCATTATCATTTTTAAAAGCGTTGTCTTTCCCGTTTGCCTGGCTCCATGAATGATAATGATATCATCTGTGAAAAGATACGGTTTGATTTCATTCATTTTATTTCTTGAGTACATATCTATCTCAATATTGAATATTTATATATGTATATATTACTTTATATTTGATTTATTAGCAAGTATAAAGAAAGTTTTTTTCATTTACAAGGAAGCAATTCGAAAAGTAGCCGCCTGGCGGGAATGACGTGACAAGGACTACTTAACATGTGTCTAGTATTAATGTTTCTATCACTCTATCAGTCTGTCGGACTGTAACCACTGAAGGAATGTAAGTTTTGATTGAAATAGTGTATTCTGATTGAATGAGTCATTGGCAATTCTACTGAGCAGGTGTAGCTATGAATAAAACCATCACTCCCGGAAAATTGTCCGGATCCATACCTATTCCGGCCTCAAAATCCCACACGATCCGGGCCCTCCTGATAGCATCCCTGGCGGAAGGAGAGAGCAGGATCATCCGGCCCCTGGATTCGGCGGATACCCGGGCGTGCATTGCAGCCTGCACAGCTCTGGGTGCGGATATCCGGCATGAAGGCTCGGACCTCCGGGTAAAGGGAACCGGCGGGAACCTGGCAGTACCGGCCGGTACAATCGATGTTGGCAATTCCGGTACTACCCTGTACCTGGCGATGAGTATCGCCGCACTGGCGGACGGAACAGTCCGTTTCGACGGGGACAGCCAGATCCGCTCCCGGCCGGTTAAGAACCTCCTGGAAGCTCTCCGGGACCTGGGAGCACAAGCACAAACGGAAAAGGGGAACGGATGCGCACCCCTGACTGTTACAGGACCCCTCACTGGCGGCACAACCTCGATATCGTGCCCCACCAGCCAGTATCTTTCCAGCCTCCTCTTAGCGTGTCCCCTTGCCCCGAAAGACACCGTTATCGAGGTTCCCCTCCTTAACGAACAGCCCTACGTGGAAATGACCCTTAGGTGGCTGGATGAACAGGGGATACGGTACGAACACGAAGGATTCCGGAAGTTCCGGATTCCCGGGAACCAGCTTTACCGGTCTTTTAAAAAACCGGTACCCGCCGATTTTTCTTCGGCAACCTTTTTCTTCGTTGCAGCCGCTGTCACGGAATCGAAACTGTTTCTCGAAGGACTGGACATGGATGACTCCCAGGGAGACAAGGCGGTAGTGAGGATGATGGAGAAGATGGGATGCAGAATCACAATCGAAGAATCAGGCATAGGTATTACCGGACCCGGCTACCCGGACAATCCGGGAAACCTGAAAGGCCGGGATTTCGACTTAAACGCCACGCCGGACGCCCTGCCCGCCATGGCCGTTGCCGGGTGTTACGCCGAAGGGACCACCAGGCTCCTGAACGTTCCCCAGGCCAGGATGAAAGAGACCGACCGTATTTCGGTGATGTACCGGGAACTATCGAAAATGGGTGCCGATATCGAGGAACTTCATGACGGGCTGGTGATCCGCGGCAGGAGTGGGACCCCCGGAAGCCCCCTTACCGGCACCATCGTTCACGGCCACAGGGACCACCGGGTGGTGATGTCCCTGGCCGTTGCAGGACTAGGAGCGAAGGGGAATACAACTGTAGACACCGCTGAAGCGGTGGACATCACCTTTCCCGGGTTTTTTGCCCTCCTGGAAGAAAAAACCGGCTGCTCATCTCCGGCTCCCTGAAATCGTTCTTCCCGATTCCGATATTGCCCCGGGAATCTACACCATTCCTTTTCCCGTCGTATTCCTGTAGCGAAATTATACGGTTTGGCACTATAAATCCGCACTGTGAACTTCTTCCCAGTATGAGATTTGAATGGAACAAACTGATGAAATTGAGTATAGTAAAAAGTAAGGAGCCTTCATGAGAAAAGTGAAAATTGTCGTTGAAAAACATCCGGACTGTTATATTGCCTATCCCCTCGGTATTGAAGGTGTTGTCGTTGGACAAGGTGATACATATGAAGAGGCCCTTGAAGATGTAAAGGCCTCAATGCGTTTCCATATTGAAACCTTCGGTGGTGAAGTTCTGGAAAATGAAACCCCGGTGCTGGAAGCATTTGTCGCTGAAGCAGGGGTGTGATGGCGAAATTTCCAGTAGACGCTCCCAGACGGAAAGTAGTAAAAGCAAGAGGTGGGCGTATTGCGTACAAATTGAACGAAAAGCGCTGAAATTCTTAAGCAAACTGGAAGCGGCACCCGGAAAACAGATTTCAAAGGCTTGACAGTCTGTCTGAAAACCCTCGCCCGCAAGGGGCACGAAAGCTGACGAACAGACCTGGATGAGGGTGCGTCGTGGTAATTACCGGCTGCTATATGTGATCGATGATGCTATTCTCTCGGTGCGGTTGGCAGCTATTGATCATCGTAGAAATATTTACAGAAGATGATGGATTTGGATCGAATATCCATCCGCCCCTCTATCTGTCATCGTGGCTTACATCCATATCTCTTACTACTAACATACCGTGGAATCCCTCCCGTAGCCAGGACATATTTATCCTTTCGGGTGGTATATGGTACAATCGGGCTGTCGTGAAATTGGACGAAGTTATAACTCACCTGACCGATTATTCCCGGTTATTCTTATGTGCCTATATTTTCGGCTCAACCGCCCGGGGTGAAGAAGATGAGTATAGCGACGTGGACCTCATCATTATCAGGGAAACGACCCTGCCTTTTCTCGAAAGGGTCAGGGAAATTACCAAGCTCGTTCTCGCTCTTGGCGGTGCCGAATGCCTCATATATACTGAAAGCGAATTTGAAAAAATGAGAAAGACCAACGGTTTCATCCAGGAAATACTACCGGGGGCAGTTAAGGTTGAAGGACAGCAGAAAAGAAGCGGACCGGTGGTGGAAACAGGCGGAAAATGATTATAAGTTCGCACGGGTAGGTCTTGATGAAGGATTCTACGCCCAAACCTGTTTTTTAAGCCACCAGGCCTGCGGGAAGGCACTTAAAGCAGTTCATTACACTGAATTGGATAAGAGGATCGTTATAGGGCATTCCCTGGTTAAACTTGCCCGGGAAATCAGGATTGACGAGTCGTTACTCGAAGACCTTACCGTTCTGGACCAGTATTATATTCCCACCCGTTATCCGAACGGTCTCCCTGATGTGAGTCCCTTCGAAGCATATACGAAAAGGCAGGCCGAAGAAGCCCTCCGTTTATCAGGAATTATCCTGGATCTCACACACCAGCGAATCTCCAGACCAGGTACATAGGCATGCAGCCTGGTTGAAACGCTGCGGGGCGATTAATACAATGCTTCAAGGGGCGTAATAAATGGAAGCCGTCCACGGAGGGACAGCAGTTTTTTATCAGCAGTTACAAAACGGCAGGACATCTGCCCGGCAATGGTGATATAGGAAGCATCATAAACACTGATATTGTGTTTGACAGAGAGTCCGAACATCGCTCGCTGGACAGACTGATCCGGATGGAACACGCGGACCGGGATCTCCTGAATAATCCTCAATCCCTGGGAAGCATCTTCACTGGTCAGCCTTTTTCTGCCGACAGAAGATTTCAGAATATTGATCATTTCATATATCCACAATGACGGGACAATTACATCCAGTTGATGGTTAACAACCTTTTCCAATAACAGCCCGGCCTCCGGTGTTGCTTCAGACTCGATGACCCAGGAACCCGATACGGAGGCGTCGATGACCAGTTCCTCCAACCCTAGTATTTTCTCCCTTCCCCGATCATCTCCTTGAGTTCTGATATCAAAACAGGAGTATCAGGTGTGTTCTTCCGGCGTATCTTCCTCAAATCTTCTATGATGTTACCAGCCTTCTCCCTGTTCTTCCTGTATTCGTACTGCTTATAGGAAATCAATACGGCTACAGGTTTCCCTCTCCTGCTGATGACAATTTCCTCCTGGAGTTCCTCTACATCCTTTAATAACCGTGAAAGTTGTGTTTTCGCTTCAAAGGAACCTACAGATTTCATACAAACTAGCCTTTTAAACTAGTTTAATCAAAATAACGGCACATGTCAAGACAGCGCGGTAGATTTGTTCAGCACCCTACTCCCACCCCTCCGGCAATCCTTCCGATAGATCGATGGAAAAGTTCAGATCATGAATGAGTGCGTGGGCTTTACTGTCAAAGGTGAGCCATTGCCCGTTCAGCTCTTCCGCCATGGCAACATAGGCCGCATCGTACCCGGTTAAGCCCATCCGGATAAACCTGTCAGCCCGCCGAAAGATATTTTCCGTCATTGGATAGCGAAGGATCCCGGAATGAAGAATCCTGTTTATCTCAAACTCGTAGATTTCGGCGGCGTACGGGCTGAACAGGTATAATCCATTGAGCACTTCATACGCTATTAGTTCAGGCACGGCAAAAAGGTTCGGATACTCAAGTACTGTTTCAATTACTTTTTCAGCATAGGCACGGTACGGCCCTCCAACATAATTCCTGAGGATAACCGAGGCATCAAGAACGAGCTTCAATCTTCATACCCCCGGCAACGGCGGAGCATCTTTACTACGTCAAACCCTTCCGGCGGATCTACCACGTGGGACTGCATGCTCTCCAGAAGTTTTCGCTTTTCCTCTTCCGCCTGCTTGTCAATAAACCGTTTCTTGAACTCCTCATAAGGGATAAGCACCGCCCGTATCTTCTTCTGTTTACTGATAAGAATCGGTTCCTTTTCCCGGTCCAGCTCATCCAGCACTTCACCGAGCCGGTTTCGTAATTTTAAAGCATTTACCGTAGTCATAGTAATAATATATACAGTACAGATGTAGATATCAAGTGTAGATGCATAGTTTCTTTTTACTTGAAACCCCGGGCCACCTCCGGTATGGTATGTCCAGGAGTTTACAATCATGGATAGACGGGGGATAAGAAATCTTTTTCTCACTTCAATAGCACAGGCAGTCGGAAAAAACGGCACCCCGTTGTGCGGTTACAGTGTAAAGGATGCACGTCCCGGACCACCGGAGCTGAAGACACTGATACGTTTCTTCTCGATGATCCCGGATTTCCCCGGACCTGCAATAGATAACACGCTCATGTCCGCCCTGGTATCGGAATACCGGGAAGCGGAAACCATCTTCATCGACTACTATGAAAAGCACCCGGACTTAGCTGAAGCAGCAGAAAAGGCTCTTGCCCAGGCAACGACCGATGAAGAACGTGCCCGGGGGGTTGCCGAACTCTGGCTTCCGGAACTTACAATTCCAGATGAAGAGATCCTTCCCAAGTGGAAGCTCTCCGGCGTCCGGGAAAACCCGGACCCGGTTAAACCGGATGAGGTAACCATCCAGCTGAATGCTCTTTACACCGTCCCGGAGAGGGAACCTCCAGCGGACCTTCCTGCCGGTGTTCGTGAGGCCTGGCACCTGGTGAACCACAATCCGGGAGGAAAAATGGCGGATTATGATCATCCGGTTCCCCTGTTCGAATCCGAAGACCGTCACGAACTCCTGAAATGCCTGGAAGAGCTGAACAGGGATATAGAATTTGAAAAATCCATGGGAGTACTGCCGTATAACCATAAAGTAATCGTGACTCTCTCGGTGTCGGTGACCCACCGAAATCTGGACCATCCCTGTAACGAATGGCTCCGGTTTCTGCTGGATCAGAAGCATTATGCCCATCTGTCCATGTTTGTCCTCACCGAGGAATCCGTGGACACGTTGAAAAAGAGTATACCCGGGCTGGATCTCCAGGTCTTTTCCGTGCTGGGAAAATACGGCCGGCATTTCAATGCACTGAAATACGTGCAGCTTATCCTGGAACAGACTCACGGCATTCGGGCAGGGTTCAAACTCGATACTGACGAAGGGATCCACTCGGAAGACCTGCATAAGGCAACCGGAAAAACCTGGTTCCAGACTATGTGTCACCCGCTGTGGGGAGGAACCGCCCGGGACTGGAAAGGAGACACGGTAACACTTGATGTCAATGTAGGGGAATACATAAACTCCACCGATATTCAGCGGCTTGGATACGGGAATGCATTACGGGAACCCGATGTAAAGGAACCCCATTCCTACGGCGGTCCGTCTATCTTTTTTCACAAAGGATTCGCCCATGGAAGGGCTACCAGGCTCTATAACACGTTCCGTTCCCTGGATGATCACATCTCCCACCCGGTGGTAAAAGGGGGAGGGTATGGTATTACCAATGATGGACTTAAAAAAGCATATCCCTTCGCCTTCTCCGAAGTGGGCAGGGCGGAAGACCAGCAGTTCTACTTCTCCGGCCTCCCTAAAGGGACCAGGGGCATCTTTCATCCCCTTTTACGAATCGTCCACTATAAGAGCAGCGTTGTACAATCGGAAGACAAAACCATGACGACCCGCTTTACCGGGGACCTGTACAGGCTTATCATCTTCCAGCACCTGGTGGACATGCTGGGTGTAAAAGGGGAAATCGATCCCATGCCGGGAGCCTTTGCCGGCCCTCTTGCCCGGTGCCAGGCTTTTTTCCACATGGTATTAACAGCCTTCACGTCCTTCTGCGAAGGAAAAACAGAAGAGGGAAGGACGATTCTGCTGGAAGGACTGAAGGAACTCGGGGAACTCAAAAAGGAGATCGATTCCGGGAAAATAAAAAGGCGATGGGACCGGGAGCAGCAGGAATGGGAAGCCTTTGGCGCGGCCTTAAGCTCTATCGATCAAAATAAAATAAAAGAGATCATCCAAACCATGCTTGTCTGAACATCAGTCTATGCAGGTGCATAAAGCACTTTATTCCCAAAACTGCAACTGACAGTTATCCGGAATTTACAAGGCCATTTCCATAATCCGGTTGAGGCGCTTCACGAAACCGGCCCGGTCTTTTACCTCTGCACCATCGATAAGCATGGCCTGCTCCAGCAGGAGGAGGCTTACATCTTCGATTAATGCATCATCCTCTGAACCTTTAAGTTTGACCACGATGGGATGAGAAGGATTCACTTCCAGGATCGGTTTGAAATCCGGGATATCTTTCTGTCCCATGGCCTTCAGCATGTGCTGCATCTGCACCGTCGGATCATTCTCATCCGCCACGATGCAGGAGGGACTGTCGCTCAACCGTGTGGACGCTTTCACCTCCTTCACTTTATCGCCGAGCACTTTTTTTATCTTCTTTAAGAGGGGTTTTATCTCTTTCCCTTTTTCCTTGTCTTTCTCGGTTTTCAGCTCCTCATCAGCACCGCTCCGGTTCACCGATTTCATCTCATGATCACCATATTTTCCGACACCCGGGATAACCACTTCATCGATATCATCATCCATAATCAGCACTTCTATACCCTTTTCCCGGTATGCCTCCAGGAGGGGGGAATTCCGTAAGGTGGTTTCATCTTCCCCGGTAATATAATAGATGGCTTTCTGATCTTCCTTCATCCGTTCCGTATAACCTTTCAGGCTTACCCAGCCCTCCTCGATAGTCGATTTAAACCGTACCAGTTCAAGGAGGCTCTCCCGGTTGCCGAAATCGGAATACAATCCCTCCTTAAGGGGCCGGTTGTACTCTTCGATGAACTCGTTATACTTTTCCGGGTTGTTTTCCGCCATCTTGGACCATTCGCCCAGGATTTTCTTTACCGAAGTGGACTTTATGTTGGCCAGTATACGGTTTTTCTGAAGAATCTCCCTGCTCACGTTGAGGGGCAGGTCTTCACTGTCGATGATTCCCCTTAAGAAACGGAGGTACACCGGCATCAGTTCCTTATCGTCATCAGTTATGAACACCCGTTTCACATAGAGTTTTACCCCGGGGCGGTAATCCGCCTGATACATATCAAAAGGGGCTTTTTTCGGAACGAAAAAGAGAGTTGTGTACTCCATGGTACCCTCGGCCTGGGTGTGAAGGTAAAACAGGGGCTCTTCCGTGTCATGGGAAATAGTCTTGTAAAACTCATGGTAGTCTTCGTCGGTGAGTTCTGATTTGCTCCGCTTCCACAGTGCGGAAGCAGCGTTGATCTGTTCGATTTTGTGCTCTTTTTTCTCTTTCTTGTCGTCACCTTCCCCTTCGTAGGAGGTCTGGTCATACTCCAGATAGATGGGAAAAGCGATGTGATCTGAGTACTTCTTTATGATATTCTCCAACTGCCACCGGCTGGCATACTCCTCCCCTTCATTATTAAGGTAGAGCACGACATCGGTTCCAAAGGTATCGCGGCTGACCTCATCGATGGTATATTCCCCTTTCCCGTTACTGGACCACTTCCAGGCCGTTTCTTCCCCGGCCTTCCGGGTTATCACCTCAACTTTATCGGCGACCATGAAAGAGGAGTAGAAACCTACACCGAACTGACCGATCAGGCTGGAATCTTTATTCGCATCTCCGGACATGCTGTCCAAAAAAGCCCTGGTTCCGGACCGGGCAATGGTACCCAGATGTTCCGCTAAGTCCTTATCATTCATACCTATACCCGTATCTGAAACGGTAAGGGTTTTTGCGTTCCCTTCGGTAAAAGAGATATCGATACGGGGTTCAAAGTCGAGTTTCTTGAATTCATCCTCTGTGAGGGTCAGGTATTTCAATTTATCCAGGGCATCGGAACTGTTGGAAATGAGTTCCCTTAAGAAAATCTCCTTGTGGGAATAGAGAGAATGGATAATCAGGTGGAGCAGCTGATTTACTTCGGCTTTAAATTTTTTCTTTGACATGGAGTTCTCCTTATCTTGATTTTTCTGTGGATATACCTGTATTGTCTCTGAAAACCAGAATGAATCACCGAAAATATACTAATAAATATCCCGGCGGGCAAACCTAATGAAATTGATATACCCTGGTGAGGGTGGTATAATAGGAAGATGGAATGCTCTTTTTCCAATTGAGGAGGATCGATGAAACAGATAGGAAAAGTACTCATTCTGCTGACAGGTATTTCTCTGCTTCTTTTTACGCTCTGGACCTGTTCTAAAGAGAAACCTGCTACTCCGGCAGCCGTGGAGAAAGAGGTACCTGCCCCGGTTATAGCCGAATCAGCTGCTGTAACAGAGACGGAAGACTTAACTCCAGTGGAAATACCGGAAATCACCCAGGGACTCATCACATTTTTCTCAGGTGATGTGTTCCTCCTTGAAGATGGGGAATGGTGGGAAGTGGAAATCGGTGATTTTCTCGAGGTAGACCGTGTTCTCAAAACCGGGTTCGATTCCTATTGCGAAGTTCAGTTCGGTGAAACCGCGGTGGTGAGGATCCAGGAAAACACCGAAATCGCCATGAATACCATATTCCTTACTACAAACGAGGCGAATGTGGATATGGACCTTAAGGTCGGCGGCATTCTTGCAAAGGTACAGAAACTCGCAGGAAACGAAAAGTTCAAGGTGAGAACCCAGACAACAGTATGCGGTGTACGGGGCACGGAGTTTTCCGTTAAAGCCGGCAGTGACAATCAAACCGTCCTTGCGGTTAAAGAAGGTGCCGTAGCGGTCCTCCCCTCCTCCGTAGATGTAGACGCGCTGAAAGAACAGGTAGAGGGAAAAGGTGAAGATGTTCTTAACATCATCAAGGAACTCGAAGAGGCGGCACCTGTAGTTACGGCGGACCAGGAAATCGACATAGGTGAAGAAGTCCTCAAACGAACTGTGGAGGCAGCGGCTGCAGTCAAAGAAGCAGTGGAAGAAATAGCGAACGCGGAAGAGTCTGAAGTCTCCCCTGAAAAAATCGCGCGGCTCACACGCCTCGTAGCCCGGTCGAATGACGAGGTTGCCAAACAAGTGGAACCCCCTAAACAAATATCTGCTGAAAACACGGAAGAGATGAAACAGATCGACAAAATGAGTCTTCTGGATATTTCCGTAGCCCGTCAGGGTGACAAGGAAGATGGAAAAGAAGCAGCACCGAAGATTACACTCATGAAAGTGAGCCTCCAGATTACCCCTGGAAACGCAGAAATCTTCCTGAACGGAGAAGCAGTAGGCAAAGGGAAATATTCCGGGATCTTTCCTGAAGGAGATACCTTAGGATTCAAAATAACCCGGGATGGATACATTTCTCACACCATGAACATAACCGCCGCAGAAGACACGGCAAAACTGTATAAAATCACCCTTGCAAAGATTCCGTCAAAAGAAAAGGTGTCCCTTAAAGTAATACCCGGCGATGCAGCGATTGTATTGAATGGGGAAACCATGGGCATCGGCAGCTATACCGAGTCTTTCCAGGAGGGACAGCAACTCTCCTTTGTCATCCGGCGTGAAGGTTTCGAGGAACAGACCCTCCTGGTCGATGTCATTAAGGGGGATGATCTCACCTTCGAAGTAGCACTCGTACAAAAACTGGAAGATATAACCATCGAAGCAGAACCCGGGGACGCGGAGATCATTATTAATGGAGAAAGCCTGGGAACCGGTACTGTAACCGGCGGGTTCCCTCCGGGAGAAACCATATCCGTCCTGGTACGCAAAGACGGGTATGAGGAACAGACCCTGGAGATAAATGTAAAACCGGATAATAACAGGCCGGTAAAAGTTTCCCTGAAAAAATTGATGAAAGGTATCCAGATAAAGGCAACTCCCGGTGATGCAGCCATCATCCTGGCAGGCAAGGAAGTCGGGAGGGGGAGCTACTCCGGCAGTCATGAGCAGGGAGAAAAGCTTTCCTTTGTCATAAAAAAAGAAGGATTCAATCCAGAGACCCTGGATATTACGGTTACCTCCCAGGTAAAAACCTACGAAGTAACCCTCAAACCTCAGCTGACCGGTTTTACCATGAAGGCCTCACCCGGGGACGCTATCATACGGCTGAACGGGAAAGTCGTCGGCACCGGGTCTTTTACCAGCAACTATCCGAAAGGGGAGAATCTCTCCTTCGAAGTATCCCGGGACGGATACGAGTCCCGGACCCTGACCGTTACAGTAACCGGTGACGGAAGGCCCGTTACCGTAACCTTGAAACAGAAACCCATTGCAGCACGGATGAATGCATCTGAAGCCGGGATTGTGGGTAATGCTGTAGCTTCAGGCAATAACATCTTTATCGCAGACCGGACCGGGTTTCTTGCTGCAGTTTCCACGACAGGGGACATCCTCTGGACGCTGGCAACGAAAAACAATCCCAATGAAAATTCCTATCCCGTGGTTTCCGCAGGGAAAGTGTATTTCTCCGGCGCCAGGGAACTCGTTATCATCGAACAGGGTTCGGGTAAGATCTTAGGCAGAGTACCCCTGGCAGGCGAATCCGCCCACCTCTTCGGCAGAAGAGTGGTCCCCTTCGGTAAGGAGATGCTCCTCCCTGCGAATGAAAGCATCCTTGTCATCGACGGCATCAGCGGCAGCACAGTCAGGGAAATACCGGTTCCCAAGGGTTCCAGGATGACCCCTGCAGTATGGAAAGACACTATTGTTATTGTGGACCAGCAGGGAACACTGCTCATAATCGATCCATCAGGAAAATCGGCCATTAAAGCGGAAATACCTACCAATGTTGTTCAGCCGGTAGCCCTGTCGACGACATTCTACAACGACCTGGCATTTCTCTCCGGACGGAAAGGGACCGTGGTATGTGTGGACTTAAACAGCAGGAAAGTGCTGTGGGAACGAAAGCTCAACACCACTGTATTCAACGATGTGGAAAGCGGACGTGCCGGAGTATACGTATTCTCCAGGAATACGATTTACGGCCTTTCCGTTACCAACGGAAACGACCTGTTCTCCCCGATTTCAGGGGCGACTTCACCGCCGCTGCTGGACGGCAACACCCTGTATTATGGAAAAAACAACACCCTGGTTGCCGCAACAGCCGCAAACGGCAGGATAATAAAAACCACTTCTTTAGGAAATACGGTAACCGCAAGACCGGTTAAAGTCGGCAATACCGTGGCAGTGGGGACTGAATCCGGTGAGATTGTCGTAATCAACCCATAATAGCGAAGGCATCTGAGCATAAGTGTTCAGATGCCTTTTTTTAACGCCTACTCTTCAGCAATCAACAGGGTCTTTGGATCGAGCATGAGGTGCATGTCCTTCGGCGAAAGCTCCTGATGATCTTTAAGCAGGCTTAAGTGAACATGGCTGCCTTTATACTGCAAAAAAATAAGAACATCTATCAATGGCAGGTACTGCTCCAGCTGCTTCGGAACCCCCTGATAATTGAAAATGGGGTCTTCCTCTTTCAGCGAGGCGGAAAACCAGATCTCCAGTCCTTCCTTTCCTGCAAACTCCCGAATTTTCTGTAAGTCTTCCGGCTTTGATATGGAAAAATTAAAACCGTCGATTACGATGGTATTAGCGGCGAAATTTCCCTCTTTTATCATCGCTTTCAGACTGCTCAGCACCCGTTCGATGGTGATCCCTCCCTGATTGAAGTTCATGATGACCCGGTTCTTTATAATTTCATCATGAACATCAACGGCTTGCTCGAGCTCCCGCTTCTTGGCGATTTCCTTGAATATATCTTCGTACCAGTTGATGATGTGATCTGTTCTCTCGGAAAACGATACGTGGATGAGGTGATTTCCCCTGAACAGATTGTCCGTCGCAATATGAACCAGGCATGCGGTTTTTCCCACACCTTTTCGCGAAGCAAAAACACCAATGTTTCCCTTCCCTACTCCCCCATGAATAGATTTTTCCAGTATCCTCATGGGGCTCCTCTTGATCAATTCGGATTTAACCATTACACACTCTCCCTTCTGAAATCACCTTCCAATTACTTTTTGTTCTTCTGCTGGTACTCTGCCACGAGCTCTTCCGCTATCGATTTCGGGACCTTACCGTATTGCGCAAATTCCATCGAAAATTCCGCCTTTCCCTGGGTAAGGGAACGGAGAACCGTAGAATACCCGAACATTTCCGAAAGAGGCACCTCTGCTTCGATTCTGGAATAGAGACCATCCTCTACAGAACTGATAATCAGCCCCCGCCGCTGGTTGATGCTGGCAAAAACACTTCCCTGGAATTCGTTCGGCGTTTCCACGGAAACACTCATAATGGGTTCCAGTATCTGCGGGTCCGCATTCCGGTACACCTGCCGGAAAGCACCGATCGAGGCCGCCTTAAACGCCATGTAGGAACTGTCTACTGCATGGGACTGGCCGTCATTCAGGACAACCCGTACTCCCACGATGGGGAAACCGATGAGGTTGCCTTTTTTAACGGCTTCCCGGAATCCCTTATCACAGGAAGGGATGTACTCTGTCGGAACTGCTCCTCCCCGGACCTCGCTGACAAATTCGTACTCCCCTGATTCCGACGGCTCGATATATCCCGCAACCCGGCCGAATTGTCCAGCTCCTCCGGTCTGTTTCTTATGGATGTAATCGAACTCGGCCTTTCGGGAAATCGTTTCCCTGTAGGCAACTTGGGGCATACCTGTTTCCACATGAGCCCGGTACTCTCTTCTCATCCTCTCAACATACACATCCAGGTGAAGTTCCCCCATTCCCTGAATAACGGTTTCCTGGGACTCTTCGTCTACATACGTACGAAAGGTAGGATCCTCTTTTGCAAACCTGTTCAGTGCCTTGGACATGTTCTCTTCGGAACTCTTGTCTTTCGGATGAACCGCAAGAGAAATTACCGGGTCCGGGACATACATGGAGGACATGGAATAGTCGATATCCCCCCGGACGAAGGTGTCGCCGGATGCGCAGTCTATTCCGAAGAGAGCTACGATATCACCGCAGTAAGCTTCGGTAATGTCTTCCATGCTTTCTGCATGCATGCGGATAAGCCTTCCCACTTTCACTTTTCTCTTTAAGCGGGTATTGACGATATCATCACCCTTTTTGAGCATACCCTGGTAGATCCGTATGTAGGTCAGCTGTCCGTACTGCCCTTCTTCCAGCTTGAAGGCCAGGGCGACGAGAGGAGCGGCAGGATCCGCCTGGAGTTCCACCTTTTCTTCGTCCCGGTCAAGATCCAGGGCGATATTCTTTACTTCCGAAGGATCCGGCAGATACCGGACAACCGCATTCAGGAGGGGCTGCACCCCCTTGTTGTGATATGCCGATCCCATGAACACCGGTACGATCTGATGTGCAACGGTGGCCTTCCTCACGGTGTCGTGGAGCAGGTCTTCCGCCACCTCTCCGGAAAGGTACGATTCGGCGAGTTCATCGGAGAACATGGATACAGCATCGATGAGAATTTCCCGTTTCTCTTCCGCTTCAGCGGTAAGGTTCTCCGGGATATCCTCCTCCCGGATAATCTCCCCCTGGATACCGTCGAAATAGTAGGCTTTCATGGAAACCAGGTCCACCACGCCTTCGTGCTTGTCTTCCAGGCCGATGGGTATCTGCATGAGCACGGCGTTCAGGCCGAGTTTCTCGATGAGCTGCTCCTTCACCTTGTATGGGTCCGCACCGGTCCGGTCGCACTTGTTGATAAAAGCGAGGCGGGGAACATTATACCGCTTCAGCTGCCGGTCCACCGTAATAGACTGGGACTGAACACCGGCGACGGAACAGAGCACCAGGATCGCCCCGTCCAGGACCCGCAGTGAACGCTCTACCTCTATGGTGAAATCCACGTGTCCCGGGGTGTCGATAATATTGATGGGATGATTATCCCAGGTCACGTTGGTAGCAGCGGAGGCTATGGTGATGCCCCGCTCCCGTTCCAGCTCCATGGAGTCCATGGTAGCTCCCACACCGTCTTTCCCCCGCACCTCGTGAATAGCATGGATTTTCTTACAGTAGTAAAGGATTCTCTCTGTAAGGGTAGTCTTCCCTGAATCGATGTGCGCACTTATTCCTATATTACGCAGCTTCTTGTAATCGAACATGTGTGAAATAACCTCTTGCCTATATATAAATATAATAAATTATCTAACTGTTGCGGGTTAGTTTTTTATGCGGAAGCAGATGTAATATATATATAAATCTCTCTTTTATCAAGGGAATATCAGGACCTTGTTTTCCGGTACACGAAAACTCATGTCCTTCCCGGGGGCATTCAGATATTCCGGAAAGGCATCGATCCGGATGCTCTGATTTCCAGCCCCCAGCTGTACCCGGTAGGATTCGCCCTGGAACTCGGTTTCCAGGCATGTACCTTTAAGAAGGCCTTGTGAACTTCCATCGCGTACACACTCCACGTGCTCGGGACGAAAGAAAAGGGTCACTGTGCTGCCGGGACGGACCGGAATACCTTTCATTGGTACGCCTGCCATATCGCCGAATGGTGTCTCCGCCAGTACACTTGAGTCCCTTACGGATCTCACGGTTCCGGTTACCGTGTTTGATCTCCCTATGAAGGAAGCGACGAACAAATTTTTCGGACTGCGGTACACCTCTTCCGGCGTTCCCCTCTGCTCGATACAGCCGTCACGCATAACCGCAATAGTGTCACCCAGCGAGAGGGCTTCTCCCTGGTCGTGGGTAACATAGACGGCAGTCAGACCTAAGGCCCTCTGGATCCTTTTTATCTCTTTTCTCAACATCCCTCTCAGGGCAGCATCCAGAGCGCTCAACGGTTCATCAAAGAGGAGAAGGTCCGGTTCCACAGCAAGGGCCCGGGCGAGGGCCACCCGCTGCTGTTCACCGCCGGAGAGGGTATCGATCTTTCTCTTACCATACCCTGCCATGTGTACCAGGGCCAGCAGATGATCGACTCTTTCCCGTATCTCCTGTTTACCCGTTTTCCTTACCCTAAGGCCGTAAGCGATATTGTCCTTTACATCCATGTGGGGGAACAGGGCATGATTCTGGAACACCATGGCAACGTTCCTTTCATGGGCAGGTGTCACTGTAATATCCTTATTTCCCAACATGATCGTGCCTGCATCCGGCGTCAGAAGCCCGGAAATAAGTCGTAAACTGGTGGACTTACCGCACCCGGATGGACCTAAAAGGCAGAGGAGCTCTCCCGGTTGAATCTCAAGATCCAACTGAAGATGGAAATCCCCGATACGCTTCTCAATACCGATCATAGATACACTCATGGTTCATTCCGCTCCATTTCCCAGTTTCTCGATAGTTATAAAAGCAAGCAGGCAGAGGAGCATGAGAAGCACTCCCAGGGCGCAGGCTCCGTAATAATTATAGGAGGAAATCAGCCGGTACATCGCTATGGGTATGGTGATGGTCTGTTCACTGGAAAGGATGATAGTTGCATTCATCTCTCCTGCGGACAGGGCGAAGGCAAAGGCCGCCCCTGCCAGTATCCCCGGTTTCAGGAGGGGCAGGTGAATGGATGTAAAAACCCGAAGGGGGGATGCGCCCAAGGTACCTGCCGCCTCGGCACACAGTTCATGGGATTCCCTGATGACGGCGCTTACCGACCTTATCACAAAGGGAACGGCAACTATTGAATGGGCGAACACTATGACAATCCAGGACCCGCGGATTCCCGCCGGTAATGAACCAAGCACTTTCAAGTATCCGAGACCGAGAATCACCGGCGAAACCCCCATGGGCAGAATCATGAAGGTCTCCACAAGACGGTTTCCTGGTCTTTTTTCCCGCCGTAACAGAAAGGCGGTAATACTTCCCAGGACCACGGATATGCAAGCAGTAACACTTCCGAAGAGCAGCGTATTTACCAGCGCCCGGGTAACCGTCCTGCCGTACCCGGAGCCGGTCTGAAAGAGTTCCCTGTACCACTTGAGGGAAAAGCTTGCCGATCCGGCCCAGCCCGGCCGGAATTGGAACGAACGGACCGCCACCGCCGCAAGGGGGGAAAGGATGAGAAGACAGATGATAATCACATACAGCGATAATAAAAATCCCTGTTTACCCCTTAAGCCCTGACGAAGAGATTTCATCTGCATGTGCGACTCGATCACCCTTCCTGACGGCAGCGCATGCTGGAGCCGGCTATAACCATAGAGCACGAGAAGGGAGCAGACGGATCCCAGGAAAGCCAGAACGCCCGCTTTTTCAAGGTCCAGGGAAAACCTGGCCAAACGGTACACCTCTACCTCCAGGGTGGAGAATTCCGGCCCGCCGCCGAGAACCAGGATCACAGCGAAACTCATAAAACAGAAGAGAAAGACAAGGGCCGATGAGGCAGCCATTCCCGGAAGGAGCTGGGGAAGGATCACCGTTCGGAACACCCTCCCCCTTCCCGCCCCAAGGGTAGACGCAGCATCGATTTCGGTGCGGGAAATCTTCTCCCAGGCGGCAGCCACAATCCTCATACTGATGGGGAAGTTGTAGAACCCGTGGGCGAGGATAATCGCCCAGAGGGAGTAGAGCACCCGCAGCACCGGTTCATCTCTGCCGGTGAGGGCCATAAGGCCCCGGTTAAGGATCCCGCTGTTTCCGAAAAACAGGACAAACCCGAGGACAACCAGGATCGAGGGAAGGACAAAGGGAACCGTGGCAATACCTTTGACAATATTTTTCCCGGGAAACCTGAAGTGGGAAAGGATATACGCTCCAGGCAGGCCCAGGAGAAGGGCGAACACCGTGCTCAATCCTGCCTGGAGAAAAGTGAACCTGATGATGTGCCGGTAGTAGGGATCCGACAGCACCTGGAATATTGTACCGAAGGAGAGACTCCCGGAGAAAATCGCGGCCAGGGGGAAATAGAAAAAGATAAGCACAAAGAGTACCGGCAGGGCCAGGAGCCAGGTGCCCCTGTTCAATCCGAGAGTACGCGCACCCATTCTTCCAGCCATGATTCAAGGTTCGGGGCAATCTGTTCTGCATCCATCAGCAGAATCGTTTCCGGTTTTGGTGCAGCATCAAAGGATTCGGGAAGCCCGGTTTCCGGAACAACGGGGAACATGAAATTCGTTAAGGGTATCACCTTCTGAAAACTGTCGGTAAGCATGAAATCGATGAACTGCTCCGCTTCCTTCCTGTGAGGAGCGCCCTTTACGATACCCATGCCTTCGATCTGCATATAGTTCCCCCCGTCGAAGACAGCTGCCTTATACCTGTCTGTCCCTTC
>JAJSAL010000170.1 GCA_024274705.1 Spirochaetota bacterium | reverse complement strand
CGTTAAGAAATCACCATAGAACCATCGGTACAACTAGTGATTAACCCGCAAATAAGTAAGATAATAGTATGGAATGCCGATTTTAAGCAGTATATCCACTCAAATTCCTTACTATCCAAGCACTATTTCCTGTAGAGTACCTGTTATACCGCACAAACACAAGGATACTACCAAAAAAGCCGACTTTTAGCTGGATATCACCTCCCTATATAATGCTGAAATACCAATTTTTCCCGGTATTTCAAATCAGAACATGATTAATACTCGAGAGAAGAATGGATACCGGAAAACCAAAATTATCGGATAATAAGGTCACAAACTGCAGCAGCAACAGCAGGATCACCGATATCCTGGTACAGGTACCGATAAGAATCCGGGAGACGATGGCCGAAGATATTCGTCCGGTCCTGTTGATATATTGAAACTACTGCACCCGGAGTATCATATATGAGAAAATTTCTCAGAAAACAGAAAAAATGTGGCTATTATGTTCGAAATGTTCATACTAAAAGGTATATCCAATTAAGAAGAAGGAGAACGCTATGCATTTCGAAATCGAAAACCCGCCGGTGTTTACGTCCCTGAAGATTATCCTTTCGCAAGGTGAGTCAGTTAAAGCAGAAGCAGGCGCCATGGTGTCCATGAGCCCCACTATCCAGCTCGAGGCAAAAAGTACCGGAAAAGGATTCTTCGGTGCCATAAAAGCTGCTGCCGGCGGTGAATCCCTCTTTGCTTCACTCTACACCGCAGAAGACGGTGAAGGAGAACTCATCCTGGCACCACCCACACCGGGGGACATCGTGCAATTCGACATTTCCGGGAACACGATTATGGCACAGTCCGGGGCATATCTCGCGGGCAGTCCGGAATTGGAACTTTCCACCCAGGGGTCCTTCAAAGCCCTGGTATCCGGAGAAGGTCTTTTTTTACAGAAGATAACCGGTACCGGTTCGCTTTTCCTGAATTCCTACGGCGCGGTCTACGAACGGGACCTGACGGAGGGAGAGGAGTACATCGTGGACAACGGCCATATCGTTGCCTTTGAAGAGAGTGTTCAATACACGGTTAACAAGGTTGCCAAGGGCTTATTCTCCACCCTGGCCTCCGGGGAAGGACTGGTGTGCCATTTTTCCGGACCCGGGAAAATCTGGGTACAAAGCAGGAACCTAAGTGGATTTGCGGCCCTGCTGGCTAAACTTCTGCCGAACCGGAGTTAGCGCTGCATGGGAGGCACCCGGCCTGCTTCATCATTCCGGCTTTTACTGCCTTACACTATCTTTAATATCCCACAGGTTTCCTGTATACTACCTCTACATAAATGTGATATAGAGGTAGAATATGAATCAGTTTCCCGAACAGGAAATACGGGACGAAGCCGTCTATGAAATAGCTAAAAAAATGGCGGTAGCGGCCCGGACAGCACCTAAAGGAAGAGGTATAGACAACACCGTTATCACCATCGTAAAGAAAGACGGCATTAAAGAAATATCCGACACCCTGAAAAAAATGACCGAAGATGAGGGACTTCCTGCGTTTTTCGTAAGGGACGCAGACAACATCCTCTCCGCGTCTGCCATGCTCCTGATCGGTACAAAGATCGAACCGCTTAACTTAAGCCCCTGCGGGCTGTGCGGGTTCGGCACCTGCGGCGAAAAAAGAAAGCACCCGGATGTCCCCTGCGCGTTCAATACCGGGGACTTAGGGATAGCCATCGGGTCCGCAGTGAGCATTGCGATGGATAACCGGGTTGACAACAGGGTGATGTACACCATTGGAATGGCGGTCCTCCACATGAAACTCCTGGGGAACGATGTGAAGGTCGTGTATGGAATTCCCTTAAGTTCCTCATCGAAGAATCCGTATTTTGACAGACAATAAACCCGAGAACACATTTCGATCCACCTATTTCGCACCTCCGGAACGGGCAGACGGGGAGACCGTGGCGCGTCAGCGTACCATAGTCCAGACCCAGCAGTACATTACGAACACCCTGAATGCTATCCCTGATATCACGGCCGTTATTAACAGGGAACGGCAGATAATCTATTCAAACGATGCGTTCCTGGAGATGCTGGGGATGGATGATTTTGATGAGATCCTGGGGAAACGTCCCGGGGAGATCCTGGGGTGCCTTCACGCAGACACGACGAATGACGGCTGCGGTAATTCCCTTAACTGCCGGTTCTGCGGGACAACCCAGGTGATCCTGGAAAGTATAGACAGGAATATGAGGGTAGCAAAGGAATGCATCATTTCGGCGGACATCGGCGGGCATGTTTTTACGTATGATTTCCTGGTGACAGCAACTCCCTTTGCCATCGAAAACGAATTCTTTACCCTTCTCTCCTTCAGGGATATTTCTCACCAAAAACGGAGGATCGCCCTGGAGCGGATATTTTTTCATGACATTCTGAATACGGCATCGAGCCTGCAAATTTATACGGATCTGCTTAAGAAAACGGACACGGTTATCGAAAAAGACCGCCTGACGGAAGACCTGTCCAAGATGTCGGACACACTGGTAAAAGAGATCAACAGTCATAAACTGTTGGTAAATGCAGAAAGCGGAACGCTGAAAGTTCAGAATAATATGATCAATATCCATCACTTCGTCCAGGACATTATCGACCAGTTCTCTTTCCAGGACATTGCCAGGGGAAAAACCATTGCCATCGAACCCTTTACAGAAGGTGTGTCGATGATAAGTGATCAGATTATCCTGGAGAGGGTGGTATACAACATGGTCAAGAACGCCCTGGAAGCTTCGCCGGAAGGTTCCGCCGTCACTATCGGTTTTACCAGGCATGATGATACGGTGGAACTATGGGTCGATAACCCGGTGTACATCGAAGAGGATATCCAGCTCCAGATCTTCCGGCGTTCCTTCTCCACCAAGGCGGAAAGCAGGGGCTTAGGTACGTACAGCATGAAATTGCTGACTGAAGAATACCTGAGCGGGGCTGTCAGGTTCCGGTCCACCAGAGACCAGGGAACCCGTTTCTGGGTGATTCTCCCGGAAAAGCAGCTCTACAGGAACGGGTGAGCAGGAGCCTTGTACAGAGCGCCCGTTTCAGCGATAGCTCAGTACTCTCCGTGCGAACAACCTAAGCGCCTGTTCGAGTGTATCCAGATGATCTTCCGTATGGGCCGTGGATAGCGAACCGAGACCATGAAAGACATGCACCCCCTCAAGAAGCATGGAAATCTGAAGAATCTCGTTTCCCAGTTCCGTGTCACAAACAGCCGGGTCACGGGCTTCCCAGGGCAGGGTAATTATCCGGCCTTCTTCGTGGGGAAAAAAGAGCATTGCCAGTGAACTAAGCTGTACTGCATCGTTGCCATACCCGGTACAGCAGGCGTAGAGCCCTTCTTCCGCCAGGCACCGTTCCACCCTTCTCCGGAGGTCTTCTCCCAGGGTGCCGATTGCGGGATATATTTCATCTTCGTGATCTATCAGGTAGCGTATCATGGTTCCGGCAGCCAGCAGCGATGCCGGGTGAGCGGAATAGGTGCCCCCTGAAAATTTCACCCGGTGATTCCCCTCCGATCCTGCCAGCTTCATGATCTCGCTTCGCCCGGCTACGGCGGAAAGGGGCATACCGCCTCCCACTATTTTTCCAAGGGTTGCCAGGTCGGGCTGCACACCGTAGAGTTTTGAAACACTCCCCGCACAAAACCGGAACCCTGAAATCACCTCATCCAGGATGAGCACCGTACCGTATTTTTCCGTAAGACTTCTCGCCTGGCCGATGAATTCTCCGGATACCGGGAAAAATCCGCCTGCCCCGATAAAGGGTTCCATGATAAAACACGCAATATCATCACCGTACTTCTCCATGGTCCGTTTCAGGGAGTCCGTATCATTGAAGGGAATAACCAGGACCTCCTCCTTCGTAAGGGGGGAGAGCCCGGCGGAATCCACATGCTGGAACAGGTCGCCGTCATGGTGGTATTCCACACCTTTAAGGCCCCATGGCTGGGCACCATGCCAGCCGCCGCCGATTTTCATCACCAGGGTTCTCCCTGTGTATGCCCGGGCAAGAAGGACGGCATACATGGTTGCCAGGGCACCGCTGGTGGTAAACCTCACCTTCTCCGCCCCGGTTCTCCCGGCAAGGAGTTCCGCCGTTTCAGCCTGCAGAGCATCGGTGAACCCGGTCTGGAGACCGGATCCGTGTAAAAACGCATCAGCAAGGACGCCTGTTACCAGGTCCGGGTTGTGTCCCAGGATGTTGGCGTGGTGTCCCTGCCAGAAATCCAGGATCCCGTGGCCATCTTCATCGTATATAAACGCTCCCCCGGCTTTTGTGATCCTCGGTGGAAATGGTTTTAAAAGCCTGATCGCATGGCTGCCGCCGTCCACCATGGACCTGCAGGCCCGGGTATTGATCTCTCTTGAACGGGGGAACTTTTTTTCATATTCGCGATACAAATCCTGTTTAAGGCGGGTGTAGTTCATAAGAAAAAACTACCTGGAGGCTCTACCCGGAGCTGTACTCCCGGGCAGTTCTGATAAGGGCGTGGATATTCTTCCCTGGAGTGTTCACCGGTAAAGCGCACCCGGCGTTCAGGATAAACCGGTTCGTGTCGGAGAATACCCGTATCAACTCCCTGGTTTTCATTCTGACATCATCTTCCGTACCCAGGGCGAGAACCCCGCTGGGATCGATATTACCGATAAAGGTCACCCTGTCCTTAAAGACATCATGGGCTTTCCGGGTGTCGGTCTTGCAATCCAGCTCCAGTGCATCCGTTCCGGTCCGGACCATCATGTCCAGGATCGGTGTGGTATCCCCGCATATGTGGAGGGCATAGGAAATGTTCCGGGAATGGGCGCACTCGATGACCTTCCGCTCATACGGCAGGGCGAGACGTTCATACATGGACGGTGAAATCATCGCTGGTCCTGCCGGACTGTCACCGTTGGAAACCATGTGGGCCCCGGTCCCGCTCATAAGGCGGATGAACTGACAGGTGATGCCCGTACAGAATTCCAGCAGCTCCTCAACGAAATCCCGGTTGTCTTCGTCGTACAGATCCATCATCCACTCCCCGGGAGTTCTCATCATGCTTGCCAGGGAGAACGGAGCCTGGTCGCAGTTTCCCCTGAGGAATACCTCGTTCCCGAAATGATCTGACAGCTTCCGCACAGCCTCCAGCCAGACCTGGATATACCGGTAGTTTTCGATATTCACCGGTTTCAGAGAGCTCACGTCTTCCAATGTATTCAGGCAGGGTTCGTGGGATGTTGCAGGTTCATCCTCAGGGAAATCTACAGGAACTCCCACAGCGCCGGCCAGGGTTACCGTATCCAGGTCCACCAGGACGCCGTCATAACCGTAGGACTCCACCGCTTTTATAAAAGTTTCCGCGATATTGTCGGGATTGTTCCGGTATACTTCCTGGGTGAACCCCGCTTCCCTGGCCGCGGGAAGAAAATTGTGGAGCATCACCGGCAGGCAGTCCGGCTTTTCCCCGGAAAGTGCCGCTTTAATCCGCTCATATCCGTTCATAATGTATCATCCCCTTTATCACCTGGTCCTCATATCGTGATACGAGATGGAAAGCTTTCTGAATTTCATCGAGTCTGAAGGTATGGGTGATCATAAAATCCACGGCCACAGTCCCTGCTGCAATAAGATCTATTGCCTCCCGGGCACATCCGTTCTGTCTTCTCACATTCTGGATACGCAGTTCTTTCCGGCGCATGGTGTGGGCGGGAAAGATATATTCTTCGAACTCAGGAATCCCGATGATCACCAGTGCGCCTCCCGGTTTGAGCATTTCCACTGCCTGGTCCACTGCTTCCTGCTTACCGCAGCATTCGAACACGATATCAAGTCCCCCAGGTTCCCTGGAAAGGACGGTTTTCACCAATTCTTCGTCGAAAGGGTTTCCCGCCCAGTCCGCACCGGAAGCGATAGCAGCCCGGGCCCGGTAACCTACCGATTCCACACTGTAGATCCTGCCCGCACCATAGTTCCTGGCGCACAGGATGGTACTGAGCCCGATGGGTCCCGCCCCCAGGACCCCGATGGTGTCCCCGGGTTTCAGGCCGGAGAGCTTCACCCCGTAGAGCCCGATTGCCAGGGGCTCCGCCAGTACGGCCTGGTCAAAAGACATGGTGACCGGTATGGGATAACAGCAGCGCTCCGGCATCACCAGGTATTCCGCAAGGCATCCGCCCATCTGACCGGGACATCCTAAAAACTTCATATCACGGCATGTGTGGGGCCTGCCGCTCCGGCACTGGTCACAGGCAAAGCACGAAACTGCAGGTTCCAAGGCTATCCTGTCCCCTGGCCGCACTCCGGCTACACCCGGGCCGACGCTCTCAACCGTGCCGGCCCCTTCGTGCCCGATAACAAAGGGGTACTCTACAACAGCATTACCGATGTTTACTTCCTGGTAATAGTGCATATCGGAACCGCATATACCGGTACTTTCCATTCGGATCAGTACATCGGTATCAGCTTTAACCACGGGAGTGGGCAGATCAACTGTTTTCATTTCTCTTACGCCGGTAAGGAGTGCCGCTTTCATAACTAGAGGGTATATATCATAAAAGCAAAAGGCTTACAACCGTTCCATTCCTGCCGTCGGATTCCGCCCATATAGAACCGCCGTGGGCGGAAATGATCTCTCTGCTGATGGCGAGGCCTAACCCTAAGCCTCCTTCTTCCCTGGAGCGTGCCCGGTCCAACCGGTAAAACCGTTCAAAAACACGGGAAAGTTCTTCCGGCGGGATTCCCGGTCCGGTGTCTCCTATATCGATACGGACTCCCCCATTTTCCCGTGCCGCAGACAGGGTAACGGCACCTCCCGGGGGAGTGTATCGTAACGCATTGGACATGATGTTCGTCAGCACCTGTACCATTTTATCTTCATCGGCATGGACCATCAGTTGCCCGGATCCATCCGTATCTGCTGGGACTGCCTTTTTCCTCAACACCACCCCTTTTTTCTCCGCCCTGGCGGAAAAAAGGGTAACCATCCTGTTCAGGATGTCATCAACCGGAAAAAACCGTTTGTGGAACTCTATATTTCCCGCTTCCACACTGGCAAGGGTCTGCAGTTCCTCAACCATACGGGACATTCGTTCTGTTTCGTGCTGGATAGAGAGAAGCTGGTCCCGGTCCATGTTATAAACGCCGTCGAGGATCATTTCAATATTAGCCCGAATCAGGCTTACCGGTGTACGGAGTTCATGCGCAGCATCCGCTATGAGTTGCTTTTTCATGGTTTCACCCCTCTCCAGGGAGGCTGCCATGGCGTTGAAGTTTCTTACCAGGTCCGAAAGTTCATCCTGCCCTTCTTCTTTAATCCGTACCGTGTAATCTCCCGCGGCGATGCTGCCTGACGCGATGGATAATTCTGCTACAGGCCGGGTGATCCGGCGGAAGAAGAAAAGGGTCATCCCCAAGGAGATAAACAGACCGGTCACTGCAGCGGCGATGACAGTCCTGTTTACGGACCGTAAAAAAGCCTGTTCCCGTATATTCAACCCCGGATGAATCATGGAACCCACCAGAACGCTGCCCACGACATCTTCTCCGGAGAGAATTTCCACCCCTCCCGCCGGCACCGATGGTATCTTCTCTCCCTCAGGGCCGAAGGGCATTGAATCTGCAACAAGTCTTCCACCGGGATCGGCCACAATTACTCTGCTCCTGGCGGACTGCATACGAATGAACATGGCGATGGAAGAAAGCATTCGATTGTTCTGCCGCATCATCCCCCGCATCATCTGCCTTGACGTCCCTTGGGGGGGTCCTTCGAATACCTCCTTTAATCCCTGCCAGCTTCCGGTGCTTTCAAAGAATACCCCAAGAACCAAAGCCAGCTCTTCCGCCTGCTCCAGATCGGCCTCACTTACCACCTGTGTATACTGGGCCCGGGCACGGATTTGTACGGAAAAGATAATAAAGAGCACACTGATTACAATGACCAAAGAAAAACTTAAAAGGAACCTTAAAAACAGACTTTTTCTCACGGACTATTCTACCTCTTCAGCAAGCTTGTAGCCTACACCCCACACGGTAAGGATGAACTCAGGCTCTCCGGGATTATCCTCGATGATTTTCCGGATATTCTTAATGTGGACATCCACGGTGCGTTCGTATCCTTCGGAACCGTATTCCTGAATCTCTTCCAGGATATCCCCCCGGGTAATCACCCGGCCGGGCTGTTCCATGAAATACTTAAGGATATCGAACTGGAGGGACGTCAGTTTCAATACCTCACCCCGTTTTGTTACAGATCGTTTCGAGACATCCATAACCAGGTGCCCTAAGGAAAGGACAGACCCCTCCCGCCCGGGTGCTCTCCCGCGATCCTCAACCCTGCGCAGTACAGCCCGGATCCTGGCAGCCAACTCCTTCATAGAAAACGGTTTGGTCATATAATCGTCCGCCCCGGAATCGAGACCCATGAGCTTATCTGTTTCTTCCGCCCGGGCTGTGAGCATAATAATCGGTGTTGAGGATGATTCGCGAATTTTCCGGATAACATCGATCCCGTCTATTCCGGGGAGCATCAGGTCAAGTACCACAAGGTCCGGCCCATGTTCCCGGAAAAGCTTAACAGCATCGATACCGTTATACGCAGAGACGACCCCGTATTCCAGGGCTTTAAGGTAATCCGCGATCATAGTGTTGAGCTTCCGCTCATCTTCTACTACAAGGATGGTATGTTTCATATCTTAAGTCTAAAAAAACCGGAAGATCCCGTCTATAGGAACCTTCCGGCTGTACGTTTTGTTAACGGACCTTTAGGATTTACCGCCTGCCCCTTCCGGGACCATAACCCCGGCTTCGTCCCATCATTGACCTGTATCCCCGCCGGCCGGAACCTTCATCATCCCAGCAGTAACCGCCGAACCTGCCGGCTGCCATGGGACCGTGGGGAATAATATATTCCTTCCCATCGATCACAGCCTTGGTTACCATGAGATGCTCCTCATCTTCACCATCATTCCACCGGGGACCGGGTACGAGGAATCCTTCCACGGTAATCTCAGTTCCCTCTGCGACTTCGATTTCGTAGTTCAGCATGTAGGGATACATCAGCTCATACTCCTTGTCTCCGCTTTTGATTGTCGGAAAATCGTTATCATTAAAGATAAGATCTCCGGTTACGGTGACCAGTTCTCCGCTGAATGCACCTGGTCCGGGACCTGCATTCTCCGTCACATCGTTTTCCTGGGCTCCCTTGGCAAAGCCAAAGGATGCAGCCAGCGCCACCAGGGCGATGGCAATAAAAAGTGTCTTCTTCATACTATCCTCCTATATGTAAGTATGATCTTAAGTTCTGATACAGAAGATAGAGGTAAGATGTAAACGAATTATGAACGAAATCTGTTAATTCTGCGAATTACGCCGCCAGATCAGCACGACCCCGGTAAGATATGAAAGATATACGATGATTTCGATGAGCGACGGGTTGCCGTTGTACCCGAACAATCCCTTAAAGATACTCCCTATGGCTCCTTTTTCATGAAACACCGGGTAACCTCCTCCTTCGGCAACCGCCGGGTTGATGTCGTACACATGTTCGATGACCACAGGAATTAAGCCCGCTTCCTGAAGTTCGTGTACGCCGTATGCCACCATGCCTGCGGCAAAGAGGATGAGGAGCACGTTGGTAACACGGAAGAACATACCGGGCTTTAAGGTTTTGCTGCCGAAGAAGAACAGGACAACCAGAAGGGTTGCCGCAATCAGGCCCAGGACGGCTCCTACCCACTGTCTCCCCGTCTGGGTAACCATAAGGGTGCGGAAGAAGATAACCGTTTCAATCCCTTCCCGGAGGACTGCCACGAGAACGACGAAGAACACCCCCAGGATATGCCCACGATCCAAGTGGCCATCCATCTTGTCCTTTAGTTTCTGCGCCTGGTTCTGTTCCTTCATCATCCAGAAGATCATGGTCGTCAGCAGCGCCGCGCCGATAAGCATGACAAATCCTTCGAATAGTTCTTCGTTTCTGCCGGTAAATCCTCCTGCTATCAGAGAGAAGAGCCACGCCCCCAGGGCGCTCAAACCGACACCCCCGGCCACACCAAGCCACAAATACCTGTCTCCCCCTTTTATATTATTCCGGTGCAGGTAGGTAAGAACGATCCCAACCACCAGGGCGGCTTCCAGGACTTCACGGAATATGATGAGAAAACTCGCTATCATGATCGACTCCTTATGATCTGCTGTACCTGTATATTTGTCATCCCTATATTTATTTGGAAAGGCTAACTATAGTATATTTATAACTATTTTTGTAAAGTTTGTCAAGATTGTAACAGCAGCCGCGTGTAAAGGCTTTTCTTCCTTCAACAGACCGCTTTGCCCGCTGTAACCTATTCTGAAGAGAAGCTATTAATATAAGGGAGTACCTCAGCTATCCGATAGTCGGCTACCGGATGATTTTCTTTAAAGCATCGACAAGACGGTTTGCATACTTTTCCCTGGCTGTGTGGCCCATAAGGCCGATTCGCCACACTTTACCGGCAAAGTCGCCCAACCCTCCTCCGATCTCTATGTTGTAGTCGAACCTGAGCCGTTTCCTAACGTCTCCATCATCGACACCTTCAGGAATGTAGACTGCGTTCAGCATCGGTAAACGGTATCCAGGTTCAACAACCATGTCGAGACCGAGGGTCTCCAGGCCGGACACCAGCGTTGCATGTGCCGATTCATGACGCCTCCATACATTATCCAGATCCTCCGCGATGATCAGCAGCAGGGCCTGATAGAGCGCGTACAGCATGTTTATCGGCGCGGTATGATGATATGCCCGTTTTTTTCCGGTCCAGTAATTCGCCACCATACTCATATCCAGATACCAGTTGGGAACTTTAGATTTTCGTCCCATGATGACATCTACCGCCCTATCGGAGAATGAAACCGGGGCAAGTCCTGGAGGGCAGGATAGACATTTCTGTGTCCCGCTGTATACAGCGTCTATTCCCCAATCATCCACCGAAACTTCTATCCCCCCGAGACTGGTTACGGTATCCACAAGAAAAAGAGTATCACTGCCTTTTAGAAGGGCACCCACCTCTTGTACCGGGTTTTTAACTCCAGTTGAGGTCTCTGCATGGACCATGGCGACAATTTTATAAGCTTTCTCCTCGATTTTCCCTTTTACATTTTCCGGAATAACCGGTGTACCCCATGGGAACTCAAGGGCATCCACTGCTGCGCCCAGCCGGGTTGCCACATCCTGCATCCGTACACCGAAAACACCATTGATCAGGATCAGTACGGGATCACCTTTTTCGATGAGATTCACAAAACAGGTTTCCATTCCTGCAGATCCGGTTCCGGAAACAGGAACGGTGAGGTTATTGGTTGTCTTAAACAACTGCTGCAGCAGCTTTTTTATTTCATCCATGATTTCGATAAAGTACGGATCCAAGTGGCCGAGTGTTTTCTTGCTCATAGCCTCATAAACTTCAGGGGGAATGTAGGAAGGTCCAGGTCCCATGAGAAGGACATCGTCGATTGCATTTAGCATGTTGTTCATGGTAATTTCTCCTTGATACTATGATAATCTGAAAACATTGT
>JAJSAL010000169.1 GCA_024274705.1 Spirochaetota bacterium | reverse complement strand
TCCACACGGGATTGCTGAATCGTAAGAGGCCCCAATCCGCTGATAAGGTCCCGCTGCGGATGATACCCGTTTTTCACGACTACCCTTCTCCCTTGTTCATCCTTGAGGTCCTTATGGGCTTCAAGGTATTCATTCACCTCATTTTCCAATGCCAGCTGCAGCAGCTGCCGGGCTCCCTCCCTGGCAATCTGTTCCAACAGTGTTCCGGATCTGTACAGAACGGTGATTCTTGTGTAGTCTTTTCCATGAGCATATCCTCCAATTCGGTTAAATATTTGTGTTTGTTTCACCGAAGGATATGCTCTTTTATTTTCTTAAGTCCACAACTTTTGATTATATCTCTGTGATCGCAGGAGGCAACCTAACCGATGTGGAGATTTCACTTGACGGCGGTGCATTCAACCCAGTCACAGGCTTGAGTTCATGGATTTACAAGTTGCCAACTGGGGGTAACACTTGGCGTGACAACACTCAGCACATCATAACCGCGCGAGCCACCGACGCCACCGGTGCATCGTCGCAGGTTTCGATTACGGTTCGTAAGGGGCACAACAAAGACGTCAACGGGGACGGATACGCGGACCTGGCTGTGTCGGCCCAGCGGTATCCGGGTTCAGCGGACTATGGCCGGATCTATGTGTTCTACTCATCCGGCAGCTCTGGAATTGATGCAACTCAGGCGGCTACAGCGGCCACCAAAATCACTGGTGAGACAGCAGGGGATTTTCTAGCGTATTTCCTCGCGCTTGGCGATGTAAACGGAGACGGCTATGCGGACCTGGCGGCAGGAAGTCCCTCCTATAATTCTTCTACAGGCAGAGTCTTCATATTCCACTCAACTGGTAGCGGGGGGATTACTGACAGCGCTCCGTCTGCCGCAAATTCCATCATCGTCGGAGAGGGGGCGAATTCGGGCTCTGCCTATCGCTGGGTGATATAAATGGGGACGGCTACGCCGACCTATCTGTTGGCGCTCGCGCATATTCAATTGGATTGGGGCGAGTATATGTGTTCCACTCCGTTGGTGCGTCCGGCGTGACTGCCACTGCCGCAACCTCTGCCAATCGGATAATCACGGGAGAAGTGGACGTAGGTTCCACTCCCGAATTCGGTCGATCGGTCGCCTTAGGGGATGTCACCGGCGATGGATACTCGGATCTTGCCGTAGGGGCCAACGGCTATAGTGATAGCATCTCAAACAGGGGCCGGGTCTACGTATTTCATTCGTCTGGTAGCGGTGGGATAGGTGCTACCCAAGCGACATCTGCCAACACAATGATTACCGGACAAGCCGGAGATGATCAGTTCGGATATAATGTTACGTTTGGAGACGTGAATGGAGACGGGTATGCTGACCTTGCTGCGAGCGCAATTTTTTACCCGTCTGGAAACGACAAGAATGGCGCCGTTTATGTATTACACTCATCTGGAAGTTCAGGAATTGGCGTGACAGCAGCAAGTAGTTACAATACAAGGATTGAAGGGGAAAATACTACCGATGAACTGGGTTGGAATATTTCTGTAGGTGACGTAAACGGAGACTGGTTTTCCGATGTGCTGACGGGCGCAAAAAATTACAATAGTAGTACGGGGCGGGCGTATTTATTTCAATCCACAGGCAGTGGGGGAATCATTGCAACCGTTGCCAGTTCCGCAAGCATCATTATTAGCGGTGAAGCCACCTCCAATAAGTTCGGATTCTCGGTCTCGCTCGCGGATATAAACGGAGACGGCTTTGCAGATCCAGTTGTGGGCGCATATGGATATTCCAGCAATCGGGGTCGGGTATATGTATTCCGTTCCTCCGGAATCGGTGGGGTGAGCGATACAAGTGCTATTACAGCCGACACCATCATTACTGGCGAGAATGGACAAGACTATTTTGGCAATGTGCTTCACCGGTAAACGCGTTTCATGTCGCCGGCGCCGGCTCTTCCAGTGGACAAGAGTGCCACCCAGCCGGGACAAGATTTCACTCTCGGGTGCTGGGTGTGCTGTAACCTTCAATTAAACCCCACCCTGGATTTTGGGGAGGGGCACCCCGGAAGCGCCGGGATAGAGGAGGCACCGCACCTGGTGGTCCGGCTCCGGCGTCACCGTGAAGGGGTCCAGGCGGGAACAGATCTCCATCCTTTCCGGGCAGCGCTGATGAAAACTGCATCCCGGAGGAATATTTACCGGAGACGGAATCTCCCCGGTAGATACGATTTTATCCGGTTTCAGTTTCTCCTCTTCCACGGATACCACCGGAATCGACGATAGCAGCATTTTCGTATACGGATGAAGGGGGTTACTGAAAAACTCCCTGGTAGAGGCAATTTCGCATATCTTCCCCAGGTACATGATGGCTACCCTGGTGGCCATGTTCCGCATCAGGCTTAAATCATGGGTGATAAAAAGGAAAGTAAGGTCCAGCTCATTCTGAAGTCCCATCAGTAAATTGATGATCTTTGCCTGTACCGACACGTCCAGGGCGGATGTGGGCTCGTCCAGGACGATAAACGAAGGGTTCGTCGCCAGTGCTCTGGCGATGGCTACCATCTGCCGTTCTCCTCCTCCGATTGCCAGGGGGTGCTTGTACATGTAATCCGCAGGCAGTTCCACCATCCGGAGGAGGTCGACAATCTTATCTTCCCGTTCATTCCTGGGAACAATGTTGTGTACTAATAGAGGCAGTTCCATGATCTGCCTGATGCTGCGCCTGGGATTGAGGGATGATCCCGGGTCCTGAAAAACGATCTGGATATCCTGTTTCAGCGCCTTCGGCCGTTTATTGGATTCCTTAGTTATATCCTGGTCCTTAAAGACGAGGTCCCCGGATGTGGCGCGGTAGATCCCGATGATAGTATAAGCGACAGTACTCTTCCCCGATCCCGACTCTCCGACGAGACCTAAGGTTTCCCGTTTGTTTATCGCAAAGCTCACTCCGTCTGCAGCCCGGACGATTCCCCGGCTTGTATGGAAGTGCTTTTTCAGATTGTCTGCTTTTAGTATCGTGCTTGCCATGTGTATCAATCCTTGTAGAGGTAGCAGGCTACCCGGTGATTGTCCCCGCAGTCAAAATAGGGTGGTTTCTCCAGTCTGCACTCTTTCATAACTTCCGAACATCTCGTATTAAATCTGCATCCCCCAGGGGGCCTCAGGTAACTCGGAATGCGGCCCGCGATGCCGCTGGCAATTCCCTGGCCCGTAAGCTTCGGTACTGCCATCATCAGTCCCCGGGTGTAGGGATGGAGCGGGTCCTTAAACAACTCGGCCGTATCAGCGGTCTCAACCATTGTTCCGGCATACATCACATACACCCGCTCTGTCCACTCCCGGACTATCCCTAAGGAATGGGTTATGAGGATAGTGGAAGTATCTTTTTCTTTCACCAGGGTGCCTAAGAGTCTTAAGACCTGGTCCTGGATGGTAACATCCAGGGAGGTTGTCGGCTCGTCTGCGATCAGGAGGGTCGACTGGGTAGCAAGTGCCATGGCAATACAGATCCGCTGGCGCATACCGCCGCTCAACTGGATCGGGTAGTTCTCGAGAATCCGTTCCGGGTCAGGCAGGGAAACATCCTTCAGCGCCAGAACTGCCAGGGCTTTTATTTCCTTTCTGGAAAGTCCGCTGTGGAGATTGGAATATTTAATCGCCTCCCTCAGTTGCTGTCCAATAGTAAACACCGGGTTCAGCGCCGCCGTGGGGTCTTGAAAAATCATGGATATTTCACGGGCATGGATCTTATTGATCTCACTGTCTCCCATCTTCAGAATATCCCTGCCTTTGAACAGCACCTCCCCCCCGGTTATCCTGCCTGGAGGAACCGGGAGAATTTTGAGGATAGATTTCGCCGTAGTAGTCTTGCCGCATCCTGTTTCCCCCACCAGACCGACTTTTTCCCCTTCATTCATTCTGAGGTTGACGCCGCTTAAGACCTTCAGGGTCCCGCCGTATACATCGAAGTTCACTTTCAGATCTTTAATTTCCAGGAGCGGTTTCCCCATTACACCTCCTCCACCTGCATCATGTCCCTGATGCCGTCACCTATTATGTTGAATCCGAAAACGATGAGCATGATCGCGAATGCGGGAAACACTGCGATCCACCACTGGTCCGGCATGTACCTTCCACCGTCGGCAACCATGGTACCCAGGTCGGGAGTAGGGGGCTGGGCTCCCAGTCCGACGAAGCTCAAAGCCGATCCAAGGAGGATAACCCATCCCATATCGAGGCTGATTTTTGTCAGGATCGGACCGAAACAATTGGGGAGCATTTCCCTGAAAATGATGTGAGCCTTGCTCGCGCCGGTTACTTCCGCGGCCTGGACGAAGAACTCGTTTTTAATGGATGAAGCGATTCCGAAGACCATCCGGGTGTACCAGGGCCACCACATGAGGGATACCGCCATCATGGCATTGAAGATATTGGGGGTCAGGATCGAACAGATCGCTAATGCCAGTACCAGAGGCGGAACAGCTACAAAGATGTCTGTGATCCGCATGATAACCGCTTCCACCCAGGTGTTCTTCATATACCCTGCTATGAGTCCCAGGGTGATGCCTGCCGGTGCCGTCAGGGATATTACGACCACTCCCATGATAAGAGAGAGACGGAATCCGAAAAACACTCTAGTCAGGATATCCCGGCCGAACACGTCGGTCCCGAAGAGATGAGCGCTGCTCGGGGGCTCGCTCGCCTCATCGAAATTTACATAATTTCCGGCATGCTCCGGGTAAGGAGAGACAAAGGGAGCGAACACCGCAATAATCACTACTGCCGCGATGATAACTGCGCCGACCACGGAGAGGGGGTTCTTGGAATAGTTATACCAGCTCCGTTTTATGTTATCCCATACCCTGGAAAGTGTGCTGATTTCTGCTGTTGCACTCATACTATTGACTCCTCTCGGCGCCCAGGCGAATCCTCGGGTCGAGCCAGGAAACGATGATATCCACGATGATATTCACCACCAGGAACATCACTCCAATGACCATGATGACCGCGGTAATACCGTTTAAATCCTTGTTCAGCATCACCTGGATTCCGTAACGGGAGAGGCCCGGCCAGTTGAATATTAGTTCCACCAGGAACGCCCATCCCAGCTGAGACGCAAAATCTAGCCCTAAGACGGAAACCGTGGGAATGATGGATATCCGGAGGAGAAACCTAGACATGATCCGCCGTTCAGGAATAGCCTGGGAGCGCTCTAAAGCGATAAAATCCCTCTGCAGATTATCCGCCATGCTGGCCCGGGTAATACGGGCTTCCTGCGCCATCGGTCCCAGGGCAAGGGCGACACTGGGCATGATCAGGTGCTTGAAACTGTCCCAGAATGCCTCGAAATTGCCTGCAAGAAGGCTGTCAACGGTTATCAAGCCGGTAATTGCCGGAGGGTAATCGATCCAGGGACTCAACCGGCCAATGGTGGGCAGCCAGTTGAGGAGATATCCGAAGATGAGGAGAAAAAGGATGGCGAATACATACGCCGGTGTACAGACCCCCAAATAGGACATCACCCGGACCGCATTATCAATCCACTTATTTGCGTGCCGTGCGGATGCTATCCCTAAACCGATGCCGAATACCGACATGATGATCCCGGTAAGGAGCATCAATTCCAGTGTTGCCGGAAAAAACTCCTTAATATCTGTAGTGACACTCCGCTTTGTAAGAATCGAATACCCGAAATCGCCTCTGACGGCCCCCCGGATCCAGTAATAATATTGAATATGAATCGGGTCATTCAGATGAAGGGCCTCCCGGAATTTTTCAACTACCGATTCGGGCGCTCTCGGCCCCAGTGCCATTCTGGCAGGATCTCCTGGTATTACCCTGGCAATCACAAAAATCAGGATGGAGAGCCCGAATAACACCAGGACGGAGTGAAGCAGACGTTTTACAATAAACTGTACATATTTCATACCTTTCTGACTACTCCTTTACATGTTCCGGACCGGGAAAAAAGGAAGGGAAGCTAAGACTTCCCTTCCTTTTGAAATTCAGTGAAATAGTCGCAACCTATCGCTGATTACTTCTTTTCAGGATAGACCTGAATGATATTGGCTGCAAAGTCATAACCCATAACGGGTATTTTATCACCCGTGGTTGCCGGCCAGTCTACGTATGCCGCCTGATACGGGTGTTTCTGTGCCTGTTCGAACAGGTGCAGCGAAGGTTGAATATCGTTGATCAGCATCTGGATATCGGCGTATTTTTCATACCTTGCATCGATATCGCTGGTAGCAATAGCGTCATCGATCATTGCATCGATTTTTGGATCCAGCAGCCATTCGTTCTGTTCCCAGGTGGGAGCTGAATTGGAGTGGTACCTGGAGGAAAGCATGGAGCCGGCTTCAGGATAGTGAGGGGCCACAAATACGGTAACGATATTGGGGCTCTGGTCCTGGCTCCCCATCTCCTCTACCACTGAAAGCCAGGGTACTTTCACCACTTCTGCTTTCACACCGATATCTGATAAATTGGAGAGGGCTAAGAGTGCAACCTTCTCTTCGTCGGGTACTTCCGCAATCCAGTGAATCACTACAGGATAATCTTCCAGGTTGTTGTAATACTTCGACTGTTTCAGTTCCGCCATTGCCTTGTCCAGGTTGCGCTCGGATTTCGGGAAACCCGACCAGTGTCCCGGATAACCGGGAGCTACAGGCCCTTCGGCGATAAGCGAACCGGGGAATATTTTATCAATAACGGTCTGATAATCCAGGGCATAGGCCAGGGCCTTTCTGAAATGGACATCGTCTGTCGGCGGTTTTCTCGTGTGCATCATAAATGAAAATATAGTACCGTAAGACATGGTTGCAATTTTAACTCCCGGAAGATTGGCAAGAGATTTCTGGGCCTCAAGGGACTGCCACTGGTCGGCGATCTCGAGTTCTTTCCTGGACATCATCGTCCTGACTGTTACAGCCTCGGTGGTCCCGATGAATTTTACCAGGTCCGGTGCATTGGGAGCAAAATATCCCCAGTAGTCATCGAATTTTTCCATCAGGAGATGTTCTTCCAGGCGCATGTCTTTCACCATATAAGGACCGGACCCTGCGTCGTTGGTGAGGAGCCACTCTTTTCCGTAGTCCCCCATATCCCCGTATGTCCCTTCAGCCTTTGCGTTGGCCATTACCAGGTCTTTATTCAGGATGTAGAGACGGACAAGGGTGATCAGGAATGGTCCGTAGGGCTGGGATAGATTGAAGCGGACTGTGTAGTCGTCCAGCACTTCGGTACTGGTAACAGTGTCACTGAACATATACCCGTAACCTTCCCCGATGGTTACCAGCCGGTCCATGGTAAACGCTACATCTTCGGCGGTCAGCTTTGTCCCGTCGTGGAACATAACATCGTCCCTCAAGTAGAAGGTCCAGGTAAGATCGTCCGCAGAGGTTTCCCATCGCTTAGCGACATTCGGTTTGACCCCGCCTTCAGGTGTTGGGTACACCAGTGTATCGTAAAGGTTTACGAAAGAAGACGAGCTGGAAAAGTCGGACCCTACCGCCGGATCGATGTAGGTGGGCCATGCAAATGTCACCCGGAGCTCACGGACTACCTCCTCAGCCGCTTCGACGGTTTCCTTGGCCGGTGCCGCTTCTGCAGCAGGTTCGACAGCTTCTTCCTTCTTACCGCCGGCAAACACGATAAATGCCGGCAACAAGCAGAGAATGACAATGATGAGTACTAATTTTTTCATACTACTTACTCCTTTTTAATGTTTTTCTCACGTTATCTGATCAATGGTACCATATTGAAACTATTGTATCACACCTTTACAGAGATATTGTATAACTCTTTTTCCTCCGGATCCGCATTTACTTATGTTCACTCAATACCTCTTCGGAGATGAGGAATATCGGGTTCGTTATCCGTTTAAGGGATTCCATGAGCTTTTCCTGGTATCCTGAATCAAAAAAAGCATCTTTGAAGCTCTCCATGTCCGGCCAGTAAGCCTCTGTTATGTATCTGTAAGTAAGTGGTTGTGACCGCAGTCTCTCTTTCGGCTCTGCAACATGGGTATATATCTCCTTGACCGCATAGAAATCACTTTTCAGCACCCCCGGGATCCCCATATTTTCCTTCTGGTGCTCTGTTGTGCGCCATTTGAGGAATGCACCGTGGTCCGCTTCTTCCGGAAGATTGTACATAACTGTCAGTTTTATCATTATTCCTCCTATTTAATCACAAGTGAGTGGGAATATCCGGTAAGGGTTCTTACCCCGTCTGACGTTACGGCAACGATGTCTTCCACCCGGATTCCAAGTTTTCCCGGAAGATAGACTCCCGGTTCCACACTGAACACCATGCCGGAGTCCAGGAGCATCTCATTGCCCTGCTGGATCCAAGGAAGTTCGTGTATATCCAGTCCCAGGCCGTGACCGGTCCTGTGGATGAAATACTCACCGAAACCTGCCTCTTCGATTACCGACCTGGTAGCACTGTCAACGGCCTCAGCAGAAACACCGGGTTTTACCGTCTGTCTTCCCTTTTTATTGGCCAGGAGTACAACTTCATACGTCTTTAGAAACTGTTTATCCGGTTCCCCTAGGAATACCACCCGGGTGATGTCCGATTTATACCCTTTAAGCGATGCTCCGATATCGATGATGATCCCTTCCCCTTTTCTCAGCATATTCTCCCCGCTGTGATGATGGGGAAACGCTGCGTTTCCCCCTGCTGCAACAAGGGTGAATTCCACGTGCTCTGCGCCGTCTTTCCGGAAGGCTTCCTCAGCAGCCCAGGCTATTTCCTGTTCGGTTACCCCGGGCCTGCACGCTTCGACGGCAGCTTCCATTGCCCGGTCCGCCTGGGCCGCTGCATCGGCGAGGATTGCGACCTCCTCAGGGGATTTGTGGATCCGCATGGTCGATATTATCGGATCGATAGAAACGACCCGCTCAGGTGTAAAAGCTTCCATGACCGGAAGGAGAAAATCGGCCCTCATGGAACCATCTACTGCAACCGTGCCGGGGCTAAGAGTCCTGAGCAAAGATCCGGCAAGGGCGGATCCAGGCCCTTCAGCATCGGTCCAGGTGATCATCTCCACATCGGTGAAGGAGGAGATCGTATCAGCGTTCAGCTCCGGTGCTATCATCTGTACCCTGTCACCGCTTATCATAAGCAGGCAGAGACGCTCGTCTGAATGGGGGGCAATCCCTAAGAGGTATACCATATTCGTGGTAGGGCCGATCAAAGCACAATCGATATGGTTCTGTTCGAGAAGTTTCTGTAAGCCCGCTACTCTTGCAGGTCCTTTTGACATCCCTTACTCCTCTTTGATCCGCTCTTCCCTGGCGCTCTCATCGATATCGACACCATAACCATATTTTGCCTGATGAGCGGTCATAAAGCCGTCCATCCAGTCATCTATTACACGTGCCGGGTCTCTTTTCATGCCTCTTGTGCTAGATGTCCTTGTGTTTTAATAGATTTCCGATGGGCGGGTCTCCCTTGAGTATGTTCCAGTCTAAGAGTTCCTTCTCCGGCGGCGGTTCACCTCCCCATTTCCGGCTGGGATACCAGTGGAACAGCCGGGCAGAGGAGGCGAGCATTTCCGCCATTTTGAAAGGGGCCGCTACCGCGTCGATGACCGGTACACCCAGGGTGTCCTGCATCTTTTCATGAAACCCGAACTCGATGGTACAGCCCAGGATAAGCACTTCCGCATTGTCCTCTTCGATGGCGATTTTCCCCTGTTCCATCATGATCTTCGCGGTTTTGTTAACATCCGCCTGAAAATCATAGACCCCCAGTTCCAGGGGACGCATGGAGGCGAGGGTATCTCCGTATCCGTACATTCTCACGTTCTCTTCCATTTTAGGAATCCACTTCTTTCTTCCCACCAGGACCGAAAATGAGTTCCCCAGCTGCGCGGCAAATGCAAGAGATGATTGGCAGGGTGCGGTTACCACCGCCTTGCCGGATACTTCCCGGGCCTCCCTTAAACCCACATCATAAAAACAGCCGATGATAACACCGTCGTACCGTGGAGCCAGGTGATACACGATACTGGTGATGTCAGAGGTGACCAGGCTCTCGTATGCGTGATATTCCAGGTGCATCGGCCTTCCTTCTGGAAGAGACACCACATCTACTTCAGTTCCAGGTGCAGCAGAGTCTTTTAAAATCGTTCCGATGATTCCGTCGAACCCGTCGGTACCGACCGGGTTGATCCATAGAATTTTCATATCTTAACACTCCTTTGCAGCACCTTTTTCTGTACAATTTCCTAAGAAACTGTTATAATGGTTTAACCATTATCATAATAGGTTATAGATGTTTAAACAAGCAAAAAAAAACAGAATTTTCCAGGATGTAATCGAACAGGTAGAGGATGCCATTCTCCAGGGAAAACTGAAAGTGGGGGACAGGCTTCCTCCGGAACGGGAGCTTATCGAAATCTTAGGGGTAAGCCGGGGAACTGTCCGGGAAGCCTTGAGAGTGCTGGAGGAAAAAGGACTCATCCAGGTGAAGACCGGTGCAGCCGGAGGAGCAGTTATCAGTTCCATGCCCGCCCGGAAGGTGGCGGAAAGTCTTACACGACTTATACGGTCAGAAAAAGTATCCATGAGCAACATCGCCGAGTTTCGGGTGGGAGTGGAAGGCCTTGTAGCATCCCTGGCAGCTGAACGGGCCACGAAAGATGATATTGAGAGGCTTACATCTATCCTGGTACAGGCCCGGGAATGTGTCTGGAAAGGGGTATCCTCCTGGGATGAATTCATTTCTCTGGACAACAACTTTCACCGGTGTCTTGCGCAGATAGCGGGCAATAAGCTGTATGAACTCGTTCTCGATTCGGTTCATGAAAATATTTCACGATATTACGACCGTTTACTGAAAAAAAAGGCTGCTCTGATGAGGGAAAATCTGGAAGATCTCGAGGGTCTGGTGGAAGCCGTTTCCATGAGAGAAACAGATGCAGCCATGAGTATTGCCCAGGATCATGTCCGCAGATTCGATTTATATATGGAGAAGAAGGCAAAACCATGAGTACAGGTAAATTTAAAGTTCCCGTTCCGGTAAACGAACCGGTAAAAAGTTACGCCCCGGGAAGCTCTGAGAGAGAGCTGCTTAAAACAGAGTTGGAAACACTCAAAGCCGGGGAAGTGGAAATACCCTGTATCATCGGCGGAAGGGAAGTGCGGACCGGCACTACCGGTACCTGTGTTCTTCCTCATGATCACGGGAACGTGATCGGAAGGTACCACAAGGCAGGTGAAAAAGAGGTCCGTGATGCCGTGGAAGCTGCGCTGAAAGGACGGGTACTCTGGTCTTCTTTCTCATGGGAGGAGAGGGTTTCGGTGTTTTTAAAGGCTGCGGACCTGCTGGCAGGTCCCTGGCGTCAGAGGATGAATGGCGCATGCATGCTCTCCCAGAGCAAGAATGCCTTTCAGGCGGAAATAGATGCGGCTTGTGAACTCATCGATTTTTTCAGATTCAATACCTATTACGCGATACAGCTGCTGGAGGAGCAGCCCATGTATTCTTCAACAAACGTGTGGAACCGGGTTGAATACAGGGCTCTGGAAGGGTTCGTATTTGCCGTAACCCCCTTCAATTTCGCCTCCATTGCGGGAAACCTCCCTTCAGCACCAGCTATCATGGGAAATACGGTCCTCTGGAAACCGGCGTCCAACGCCGTATACATTGCGTACCAGATCATGCTGCTCTTTCAGGAAGCAGGTCTTCCCGACGGGGTGATCAATTTCATCCCGGGCGACGGGAGTGCCGTCGGGCCTATCGTACTGGGTTCTCCCGACCTGGCAGGAGTCCACTTTACCGGCAGCACAGCAACCTTTCAGAGCATATGGCAGACCATTGGAAACAACATTAACACGTACCGAACCTATCCCCGTATCGTCGGGGAAACCGGAGGCAAGGACTTCATCTTCGCCCACCCGAGCGCCAGGATAGACGAACTCGGTACCGCCATTATCCGCGGTGCCTTCGAGTATCAGGGACAGAAATGCTCCGCGGTGTCCCGGGCGTACATCCCGAAGAGTCTGTGGAATGACCTTTCCGAATTCCTGATCTTCCGGCTGGACGACATCAAAATGGGGGATGTATCGGATTTTACAAATTTTATCAACGCGGTGATCGACGAAGCAGCCTTCGATAAGATTAGCGGTTATATCGACTACGCGAAGACATCGGATGATGCGAACATTGTGTTCGGCGGAATTTCAGAAAAGAGCAAGGGATATTTCATCCAGCCGGCCATCATCGAAACGACGGATCCCCATTTCAGGACGATGGAAGAGGAAATTTTCGGACCGGTTCTCACCGTATATGTATACGATGACGATGATTTCGAGCAAACACTGCACCTGTGCAACGAAACATCACCCTACGGATTGACCGGGGCTGTATTCTCCATAGACCGCGGGGCAATCGAGACTGCCGGAAGATTCCTCCGGTATGCAGCGGGCAATTTCTATATCAATGATAAACCTACCGGTGCTGTGGTGGGACAACAGCCCTTCGGGGGGAGCAGGGCCAGCGGGACAAACGACAAGGCCGGGAGTATCCTGAACATGATGCGGTGGACAACGCCGAGGACGATAAAGGAGAATTTCGTTCCTCCCCGGGACTATCCCTATCCGTTTATGAGTGAGGCATAAATGCTTCCATGAACCGCCTAGGAGCCCATCCGATTCTGGATATCCCTCAAGTAAAAAAGATCCCCTTTACCTTCAACGGCAAACCCGTTGAAGCACTGGAGGGTGAGGTGATCTCTTCGGCTCTGCAGGCACAGGGCATTACGGTATTCGGACATCACCATAAAGACGGTGCGCCGTTGGGGCTGTTCTGCTCGAATGGACAGTGTTCCCAATGTCTGGTAATAGCCGACGGCGTACCTGTGAAAGGGTGTATGACCCTGGTAAACCCGGGGATGGAAGTGTTGAGCTGTGAAGGGAAACCGGTCCTTCCTGAATTCTTTGATAACCTGGACATGCATCCGATTAAGACCATCGGAACCGAATGTCTCGTTATCGGCGGAGGTCCCGCCGGGCTTGCTGCTGCTGCCCAGCTGGGGAAAGCCGGCGTAAACACCCTGGTGGTGGATGATAAACACCGGCTTGGGGGCAAACTGACTCTCCAGACCCATGTGTTTTTCGGGTCCCGGGAGGCCTGCTATGCCGGAACCAGGGGTATCGACATTGCCAATATGTTAAAGAATGAAGTGGAACAGTACGAAAGTGTGGAAACCTGGGTGGATTCTCCGGCAATAGGCGTATTTCAGGACGGCAGAGTGGGGATCTTAAAACAGGGCGAATACGTGCTGGTTAAACCCGAAACAGTCCTGGTTGCCGCCGGCGCCAGGGAGAAAACCCTCCCGATCCCCGGGTGCGACCTTCCCGGCGTGTTCGGTGCAGGAGCGTTTCAGACACTGGTGAACCGGGACCTGGTAAAACCCGCAGAGAAGATTTTTATATGCGGAGGTGGAAATGTGGGACTCATAACCGCCTATCACGCGATCCAGGCGGATATCGAAGTTGCCGGGATCGTAGAGGCACAAAAGGTGTGCGGGGGATACAAAGTCCACCTGGATAAACTGCTAAGACTGGGCGTCCCGGTGTACACGTCCCATACTGTTCTCAGAACCGGGGGCGGGGAACATGTGGAATCCGTTACCATCGGCAGCCTCGGCGAGGATGTAAAAGCAGTCCCGGGAACTGAGAAAACCTTCGAGGCAGACGCCCTCCTGATTGCGGTTGGTCTCTCACCGGTCAATGAATTGTATCTATCATGCAAAGAATACGGTTTTCAGGTGTACGCTGCCGGGGACGCCGAGGAGATCTCCGAAGCCAGCGCGGCGATGTTCAGCGGCCGCTTGAAAGGACGTGCCATTGTGGAATATTTGAAGGGGACCATGCCTGGAACAGATGATGCGGAACTGCTTGAAATTTTAAAAAGCAAACCCGGTGCAGTCAAACCTGTACGGGTCAAAGAGCTTCCCGGCAACGTGTACCCGGTTCTCCGGTGTGCCCAGGAAATACCCTGTAATCCCTGCGTCGATGTCTGTAAGAAGGGTTCCATAACGATCCAAAACGATACCCTTACCGGGATCCCTGAGTTTACCGGGGAGGAGTGCTCAGGCTGCGGACAATGTGTGTTGATCTGCCCGGGGCTGGCCATCGTGCTGGTGGATGAACGATACGATCCCGGCGGTAAGAGGGTCCTTATTACCCTGCCTTTTGAACTGGACGAGGGAATGGTGAAAAAAGGTGATACCGTGATAACTACAGGGGGAGAAGGGGAAACCATTGGAACCGGAATCGTCCATGACATTGCAACACGGGGAAAAAGGGAAAAACGGCAGCTCCTCGTTCTGGATGTTCCTTTTGAACACCGCCTTCTTGCCGCGGGTTTCCGGATACACGAAGCTGAATCCGGAAGCCGGAAAGATGTTGTGATTGATGAAGAGAATACGATTATCTGCCGGTGTGAAAGGATCACCAAAAAAGAGATCCTCCGCCTGATCCGTTGGGGATACCGGGATATGAATCAGATAAAGGCAGCACTGCGCACCGGTATGGGTTCCTGCGGCGGGAAAACATGCGAAGAACTGATACTCGGTCTGTTCCGTCTGGAGGGAGTTCCCTTACGGGAAATCACCGGCTTTAAAAAACGGCCTCCGTTTATGGAGGTGCCTCTTAAACTGTTTGCAGGCATAAAATGAATACACGGTATGACGCAATCGTTATAGGCGCGGGCAGTGTGGGCGTTCCCATAGCCTACTATCTCGCTCTTGAAAAATTGAAAGTACTGGTGATCGACCGTCATGCATCAGTGGGGCAGGGACAGAATAAATCGGCCATCGGCGGTGTCCGGGCCACCCATTCGGATTCCGCCAAAATCATGCTCTGCCTGGAGAGTATACGCATTTTCAGGGAATGGCAGGCCACTTATGGATATGATATAGGCTGGAAGCAGGGGGGATACTGCTTTCCTGTGTACGATGAACCGGCAGAACAGACCCTGAAAAATCTGCTCCCCTTTCAGAAGGCCCATGGGCTTGATATCGACTGGGTAGACAGTGAAACGATCCGGGAACTGGTACCGGGCATCAACGGGGATCATCTTATCGGCGGAACCTATTCCCCTGATGACGGGCAGGTTTCTCCCCTTCTTTTTCTCGATTCCATGTACCGGGAAGCTGTATCACAAAGGTGTACGTTTCGGTTTCATGAAGAGGTAACGTCAATACAACGTAGAAACGGCAGAGTGACCGGCTTGATAACAGACAAGGAAAGATATACAGCGCCGGTGGTGATCAATGCCGCCGGTGCGTTTGCAGGGGATATAGGGGAGCTTACAGATCTCCGCATTCCGGTGCTTCCGGAATGCCATGAGGCAGGTATCACTTCTCCGGTGGAACACTTCCTGGTGCCTCTGGTTGTGGATATGAGTCCCGGTCCTG
>JAJSAL010000017.1 GCA_024274705.1 Spirochaetota bacterium | reverse complement strand
TTTATCTCAATTGCCTTTTTAACAGGATATCCTCAATATTCCGCCTGCCGTCAACGACAGCTAAAATATACACATCAGCTTTCTCGATTTTATAGAATACTCTCCATGGATTGATGATAAGTTCCCTGTATTTTGTAATACTATGCTTTCCTAATTCCGGAATTACTCTCCCGCTTTCAGGGTAGGTGTTCAGCTGCTTTATCTGCTCCTCGATCTTCCCGAGGACCTGTAAGGCTTTATGTGTATTTTCTATCGCAAGATATTCAAAAATTTCAGTTAAATCTGATCGAGCAATTGAAGTCCATGTTACCGCATATCCAGAACTCACCTTTTCAGGTTTTCCTTAAGTTTTCCAAATACATCTGCATTATCCACGAGTTTATCTTCCTCGATCTCCTTTTCACTCTGGGAGATCAACTTCAATATACCTATCGTTTTAATCATGTCCTGGTAAGATTCTGTATCAATTAAAACCGCTTTTGCCTCCCCGTTCTGGGTTATTACAATGGGATTATGTGTCTCATTGACACGCCTGAGCATATCTGCCGCGTTTGTTTTTATATATGATATCGGTTTTATATCTTCCTTAAAATTCATATTTAACTCCAGTACATATATTGTACCTTGTTAAGACTGCCAAGTCAATCTTCGATCAGTCCCTATCATCTTTATCAGCGGTTTGTTTAGCCAGGCGGTCGTGCTCTTCAATGTCCCCTGCGTCCCAGGGATAGCAAATCCAGTGGTCTTCCACCTCCCTGCCTGCGAAGTACCAGGAAACCTCTTCCGGAAGAGAACCCCGCTTTTCCTTGTTCTTGTTGTGCAGAACGGCAACAGCAATCTCAGATGGGTTGTGCCTCAACAACTCCCGGAGGCAGTACTCCAGGGTAACCCGGGAATCGTCTACTTCATCCACCAGGAGAATTTTCTTACCGGAAAGCTTCTGCTCCACTTCATCGATCCACTGGATCTTCCGGGGAAACTCACTGGGTTTATTGTGCATATCGTAGTAGGCAATACCCACCGTAAGGATAGGTTTACACAGAAACGTCCTGAGCATCCGGGCCGGAATGAACCCACCGGCACCGATGGCTACGATAACGTCGGAATCAAAACCGGATTCGCGTATGTTCTCTCCCAGTTCCTTGATTGTTTTGTGAATTTCGTTGTAGGTGATGTAATACTTTTCAGAACTCATGGGAATTCGACTCCAGATAGATGGTTAAGCTGTAATATTATGCACTGCATCAGCTTACGGTAACAACTGTTTTTTTACTGGTGATTTAATTGAATGCTTCCGATGTAATAGTAGGGAGAAGATGGATACCCCATGGGCCTTCTGGAAACAACTGAGCTCTTCAACAGAAAAGACGTACCCCAGGAAATAAAAGAAAAATTCCAGGAAGTAAAACGGTACACCTCTCACCTGGAAGCACGTCTGAGCATGCTCTCCGCGGAGAATAAAAGGCTCGGTACTGCTATCAAGGAACAGCGCCGGTCCAAACAGAGCATCGAGGACAGGCTATCGGTAAATTCGAAGAGCGGACTGCTCAATCATTTGAAACTGAACCAGGACATGGTCCGGATCCTGGATGAAGTAAAAGATAAAGTGTCCACCAACCGTTTCGGCGTTCTTATAATAAAGCTGGATCATAACTTCGATATTGTAAATAAAACGCTGGAACCGTCCATGAGCGAGTGGATTATTTACAAGATAGGCGACCGGCTGCAGGGTTACGTGGATAAGAACGGATCGGTTTATCACACCCGGGACGACGAATTTATCATTGTGTACAACGGCATAAAAAACACTCTTCGGATAGAATCTATTGCAGATGAGATTCATAAGGAAGTAAGGAAATCCCACATTTTTTCCGGGTATCATATCTCAGTCGGCTGCAATATCGGTATTTCCCTGTTTCCTGAACACGGTTTAAAAAAACGAACCCTCCTGCATAATGCTGATATCGCACTGGGGTATGCCCGGGAACAGCGCTCGGTGTACCAGATCTTTACAGAAGAACTGCGGGACCAGGTCGTGGAAAAAATGGAGCTCCAGAATTACATTATCAAGGCCCTGGAGGCCCAGGCAATCACGGAAATAAACAAGCAGTTCGAACTGTTCTATCAGCCTATTATACGGGTTAACCAGAATAAAAGCGGACAGACCGTTATCACTGACATCTACGGTGAAACTCTTATCCGCTGGAATCATCCGACAAAAGGAGCAATCAACCCGGATAAGTTCATTCCTGTAGCAGAAGAAACGGGGCTGATCATTCCCATCGGCAACTGGGTACTCTACACAGCAACGAAACAGATGAAACAGTGGGAAAAAGATATGGGAACCCCTATCTACGTATCTATCAATCTGTCTCCCGTCCAGTTTGCCAACGCAAACTTTGTTTCATCCATAGAACGTACCATGCAGTCGAGAAAGATCGAACCGAGATATATCCGCTTCGAAATAACCGAAAGCTGTGTGATGGAAGACCCGGCGGAATCGATAAAGAAGATAGAACAGCTCCGGAGTACAGGAGTAGCATTCTCCATCGATGATTTCGGAAAAGGATATTCATCACTGAATTACCTGCGCCATTTTCCGGTCAATACCTTAAAAATAGATAAATCGTTTGTGAACAACATTTGCAGCAACCAGTTCGACCAGGTAATCGTCCGTGCAATCTTCGCCCTGGCCAAGGAACTCAATTTCGAGGTGGTTGTAGAAGGGATCGAGACCAAGGAACAGTTCAATTACCTGTACGCCCAAGGGTGTACGTTGTTCCAGGGATATCTCTTCAGTAAACCGAAAAACCCGGCGGATTTCATCGAATTCTACCAAACCAATAAATTCAGCGAAGTGTTAGGCTAATAGAAAGCAATACCGGCAAAAGTGACTACAGACTGCGCATCTTCTTCCACAGCCTGGTGATACGATACGAGTTCCGCCTGGTCGAACTCGATGCATCTTAAGAGGGTGTAAATCGCAGGAACGCCGCAGATGTTGCGGCGGTCCCCTTCCGCTTCGATAAACCCGAGAAAACCTTCCGCATCTCCTGAAAGAACGTGATCCAGCATACGCCGATCTTCCGTTTCCGCCCAGGAATAAAATTCCCGAGAGAGTTCCACCTGCCGGCCGAATCGTAAGCCCAGGTGGCTTAAGTCCGCTCCGGCAATGATGAAATACCGTTTCCCCGACTCTTTCAGCACAGAGGAAAGGGAAGAAATAAAGTGATCCCTCTCTTCTACACCGGCTCCTTTATAGGGAAACCCTGAACAGAGGATAGGCAGGATGGATAAAGGACGATGATTCCCCAGCATATATTGAAGAAGAAATACCTGGAACTCCACAGAGTGCTCATTTTTATGAACGAATTCATCTGATAAAAAATCATACTCGAGTTTTTCCTTGAGCCTTTCCAGAAGATCTTTATCCGTTAAGGCTGTTCCGAAAGGTGTCTCAAAGTCTTTCCCGGTAAGAACGAATTTCCTGGAGGTTTCTACATGGCTGATACCGAGAATAACCCACACATCGACATCCGAAAGGTTCGCCAGGACCCTGTAACTTTGGGAATAGCATGTCCCGCCTCTCTTGATATCGATATGAGGTGCTATCAGTGCTTTAGGGCCCTTTCTGTCAACCGGGATTTCCGGGCCGGGGGGTAATAACGCTTCCAACTGCTCCCGGATAGAAGCGGGATCTTTCCCGAATACCCCTTCCAGGTGAAGGGATCGCCTGAGTGTGTCTTTATTAAACGCCTCGATAATACGCCGTTTTTCCGCCTCGAACCGGGGATTCCGAAGGAACAGGCAGTCATCCAGCTGACGGAGGATTTCATCCACCCGGCTGCTCATGAGTATTTCCCCAAAAGCTTTCGTGTAGGAAGCCTGGATATCCACCATCGTCCGCTTTCCATCGAGAAGAAAACAGAGATACGCTACATCATTGGATACTATGAGCATTTTCTCTGAAAACCCGTCAGGATCGCGAAGGGCTACCCTGCCGTCGGCCACTGGAATTGCATCCAGGGGCCGCAGTCTCGGCATCTCCATGGTGCTATTGTACACTATTCCAGGTGGCAGGGGTAACGGTTCTTCCATGTTACGGAAACCAATAAATAGCAATTTTGCATCATTTCAGCTCAAATCATACAGATATATCAATATATTCATGTTATCATTATAAATATCTTACTAAAACGCCGATATTCCCTTGACATATTTAATTTAATTGAATAACGTAGCACCATTATGACGAAAGAAGACATTCTCGCAACTGCAGATCTTGCATACCTAGGGTTAAAAGAGGGTGAAATGGAAGCCCTTATGAGGGAAGTAACCCAGATACTCGAGTATTTTTCCATAATGGAAAGAGTCGATGTCTCAGGACTCGAGGCTACTACCCATGCCCTGCTCAAACAGAACAGGCTTAGAGAAGATTCGGTTCTTGAGGTAAACATATCGGATGATCTTCTCGCCAACGCGCCGGAACTGGAGGACAGGTTCCTCGTTATTCCGAACGTGCTGTAAGGATAAATAAAAGATGGATAACCTGATCTCCTGGCAATCTACAGGAAACGACCCGGGTCGAAGGAAAACCTATACTGAACAGGTTCACTCCCTGGACAAGAACCTCGGGGCGTTCCTTCAGTTCGATCCGGAAAAAGGAACCCACCTTGCAAAAGAGGGTGGACACCTTGAAGGTGTACCATGCGCAGTTAAAGATAATATTGCTGTAAAGGGGTTTAAGCTTACCTGCGGATCTAACATGCTCAAAGATTTCATCTCTCCCTACACTGCCACGGCTGTGGAAAAACTGCTGGAACAGGGAGTGCTTATCGCCGGTAAGACCAATCTCGATGAATTCGGCATGGGGTCATCCACCGACACTTCTTCCCTGGGAACCACTTCCAATCCTTGGGACATATCAAGGGTGGCAGGCGGGTCCAGCGGAGGTTCTGCTGCTGCGGTTGCAGCCGGGCTCGTGCCTTTCGCCCTGGGTACCGACACAGGAGGGTCCATCAGGCAGCCCGCCTCGTTCTGCGGTATTTATGGACTGAAGCCGACCTACGGTGCGGTCTCCCGGTACGGCCTGGTTGCATATGCCTCTTCCCTCGAAGTGATCGGCGTTCTTTCCCGGGACGTGGAAACCATACGCCGCATATTCCATATCATCCACGGGGTGGACCCCATGGATCATTCATCCATAGAACACATCCCGTCAGGGGAAAAGAGGGATTCCTACCGGTTGGGCATTCCGGCTCCAGGTGATCAGCTGGATCCTGAAGTGGAATCGGTTTACACGGATGTGATCGAGGCATACAGGGACCGGGGATTCGATACGAAGATAATCGAAATTCCCTCTTTGGAGTATGTGGTGCCGGCCTACTACACCATCGCCACTGCAGAAGCGAGTGCGAACCTGGCCAGGTTCAACGGAATCAGGTACGGCTACCGGCCGGAGTGGGCGGAAAACCCGGAAGAACTTATGAGGAAGGCCAGAGACGAAGGCTTCGGAGACGAGGTAAAACTCCGCATCCTCCTGGGCACCTACGTACTTCGTTCCGGTTTCCAGGACCAGTATTACATCAGGGCACAGAAAATCAGGACTGCTATCCGGAACGACCTGGACCGGGTGTTTCAGGAGGTGGACATGCTCCTCTCACCGGTATTCCCAACTCCTCCTTTCCCTCACGGGGAGGCGGGTCTTTCGCCGTTCCAGCAGAAGATGGCCGACAGGTTTACCGCCACCGCCAATCTTGCGGGCATCCCGGCCCTCACTGTGCCGGGAAAACTTTCCCGGGGCCTGCCCATAGGAGTACAGCTTATGGCACCGCCCTTCGAAGAGGAGCGGCTCTTTCACGCGGCGGAAATCATGGCCGGCGTTCTACCGATTCAGAAACCCCCTTTATTTCTCGATATGGAGTAGATAAGGTGTATCAGTCATTCGTAGGATTGGAAATACATATCCATCTTCTCGCCAAAACAAAGGTTTTTTGCAGCTGCAGGGCCGCCTTCGGAGATGAACCGAATACTAATGTATGCCCTGTATGCATGGGCTACCCGGGAGTACTGCCGACGCTGAATGAGGAAGCCATCCGCATGGCCTATCTCGTTGCCAGGGCACTCCACTGTGAACTGGCGGAAACCACCGTCTTCGACCGGAAGAATTATTTTTACCCGGATCTTCCGAAGAATTACCAGATTTCCCAGTTTCATTCTCCTGTAGGAACTAAGGGTTGGTTCGACATGGAATTCCGGAAACAACAAAAGCGGGTACGGATCCATGATGTCCACCTGGAAGAGGACGCAGGAAAGATGATCCACGCCGGGGACATATCCCTCCTGGATTACAACCGTACCGGAACTCCCCTCCTGGAGATCGTTACAGAACCGGACCTGGAACTGGGCGAAGATGCGGAGGTTTTTCTCCAGCATTTCCGGAGGATGGTCCGGTACCTTGGGGTATGCGACGGAAACATGGAAGAGGGATCCTTAAGGTGCGACGCAAATGTATCGATCAACCTGCGCGGGCAGGGCCTGGGTCAGAAGGTGGAAATCAAGAATCTCAACTCCTTCAAGTTTGTGCGCAAAGCCTTAAACTTTGAAATTTCCCGTCAGGAGGAGATACTCTCCAGCGGGAAAGCCGTACTCCAGGAAACCCGTCTGTGGAATGAAAACCGTGACCAGACAGAGAGTATGAGAACAAAAGAAGAAGCTACTGATTACCGCTACTTCCCGGACCCGGATCTTCCTCCTTTCAGAACGGACCGGACATTCTTATCCTCGGTGGAAGCCGGTATGGTCGAGATGCCCCTGGAAAGAAGGTGCAGGCTTATTTCCGAATATCATCTCACCGAAAGTCAGGCGGACTTTATTTTCGATGAGAAAACAACTGCGGACTTTTTCGAGGAAGCGGTACAAAAAGGGGCGGATCCCGGGACAGCAGCTGCATGGCTCAGTGGTGACGTACAGAAGCTCCTGAAGCGCACATCCATTTCGCTGTCTGATTCCCCTCTGTCTCCCGAACGGTTCGCCGACCTCCTTACCCTTTTAAAAGAAGGGAATATCCACGGCAAAATCGCCAAGCAGACCCTGGATGCCGTCTTCGACGAGGACAGGGACCCGAAAGAGATCATACGGGAAAGGGGATGGGAACAGATAACCGGTAGAAATGAAATAGCAGAGATCCTGGACAAAGTAATAGCAGAACATCCCCGGGCTTCCGAAGCCATCATGGGGGGGGACCGGAAACCCATGGGATTCCTGGTAGGCCGGGTAATGAAAGCAACCTCAGGCAGAGCGGAACCGGGCATGGTTCAGGCATTACTTCAGGAATGCTTTGAGGTTCAGTTCGCAAAACACATGGAGGAACCCGATGCGCATATTTGCTCATGAAGTAAAGGGACACGAAGGCAGCACTATTTCAGTGTCCGGGTGGGTACACAGGATCCGGGAGCTTGGGCAGGTGAATTTTATCCTCCTCCGGGACCGCTCCGGCATCGTTCAGCTGGTGATGGATGAAAAACCCGGCTTTACCCAGGAATCGGTTATTACAGCTTTCGGCACGGTCCGGAAAAACGGGAAAGCCCCGGGTGGATTCGAACTGCAGGTTTCGAACATCCAGGTCCTTGCAGAAGCTGCGCCGGACCTCCCTATTCCGGTGAATCAGGACCCCGGGAACTTAAGCCTGGACGCAATCCTGGATCACCGGATTATTTCTCTAAGGATCCCGAAAATTCAGAATATCTTCAAATTGCAGGCGGGAATAGTCCAGTATTTCGGGGATCATATGCGGGGCGAGGATTTTATCGAAATTAAATCGAGTAAACTCATCGGTTCAGGCACGGAAGGCGGAACAGGACTCTTCACCGTAGAATACTTCGACAGGAAAGTGTTCCTGGCCCAGTCTCCCCAGTTCTACAAACAGGCCATGGTGGCTTCCGGCATGGAGCGGGTATTTGAAATCGGAGCCGCATACAGGGCGGAAAAGCACGAAACTCCCAGGCACCTGAACGAATATATATCGCTGGATGTGGAAATGGGGTTCATAGACTCGGAACACGATCTCATGGACCTGGAAATGCGTATTTTAACGTCAATCTTCAACCGTGTCCGGGAGGAACAGCAGGACGTGCTCCGGCTCTTCGACGCCTCTGTGCCCGAAGAAAGTGCATTGGATAACACCCCAAGGATCAGTCACGACGAAGGGAAAGAGATCATTTCGAAACGGACGGGTAAACGGGTATTCGAAATAAACCCGGAAGGAGAACGGGTACTGTGCGACTGGGCGATGGAAGAGTATGGTGTCGAACTGATCTTTGTTCACAGTTTTCCCAGGAAAAAGCGGCCGTTCTACACATACCCGGAGGGACAGAAAACAAAGAGCTTCGACCTCATGTTCCGGGGATTGGAAATCACCACCGGAGGGAAGAGGATCAACGAGTACGATATGCTCCTGGAGAATCTTCCCAAGTTCGGTCTCACCGAGGAGGGCTTAAGTGATTACTGTACGATTTTCAAGTACGGATGCCCCCCCCACGGAGGTTTCGCCATTGGACTCGAACGGCTGACCCAGAAAATTTTAGGGCTCGCCAATGTCAAGGAAGCGAGCCTTTTCCCCAGAGACAGGAGAAGGGTTCGGCCATAGGAACAGTCTGTACGGTTCAGGTTTTAAATTTATTTACCTGCCCATCCAGTTCATCACTGACACTTCCGATCTTTTCGGATAACTCCGTAAGGCCGTTAACTGCATAAGATATTTCCTTAAGACCGGTGGAAATCTCCTGGATACTGCCGGATACTTCAGAGGAAACTCTGCGTACAACGTTTATCGCCTGCTTCACCTGGGCGGATCCTTCCCTCATTTCCACCGATCCGTTTTGAACCTTCACAGACACGTCCTGAAGAGCCGCCATGGCCTTAAGGATCCGATCTCCGCCTTGTTTCAATTCACCCATACTGAAAGATATTTCATCCAGGGAACGGGACACGTTATGTACTTCCGTGTCGATCTCATCAAAGGCCCTGCTGGTGTCCCTCCCGGAATCCGTAGCAGCACCTATCCTGTCGACGACGGTTTTCAGGATAGTGGTAATCTCCTTGGAGTTGTCCGAAGAAGCTTCAGCAAGCTTCCGGATTTCATCGGCGACAACCGCGAAACCCTTTCCGTACTCTCCCGCGTGGGCAGCCTCGATTGCAGCATTCATGGCAAGAAGATTAGTCTGGGATGCAATACGCTGGATCATACCGGCCATTCCCCTGATGCTTTCCACACTCTCGTTGATCTCCCCGATTGTCCTGGTGGTGTTCTTCAGCATATTCCCGCCGTTTTCCGCGGTGCTCACAAGATTATCAGTGATTTCTTTATTTCCCTCCATGATCCTGGAAACATTCTCGATGGAGGAAATCATTTCTGTTATGGCAGCGGTCGATTCTTCTACCATGGACATCTGTTCCCGGACCTGCCCGTTCAGCCTTTCGATACTATTGGAAATTGTATCCCCTGCTCTTGTGGAATCCGCAATACTTTTATCCAGATTATCAATTTGTCCGCGAATGGATTCCGCGTTCGCGTTGATCTCTGTCGTACTTGCTGCCGTTTCCGTGGATGTTGCAACCAGGTCTTCTTTTACTTCCACATTGGTCGAAGAGGTACGCTGAATCGAAAGCATAGTGTTACGAAGGGTTTCCAGAAACGTGTTGAGCCTTCCAGCCAGCCTTCCGATTTCATCCCTGGATGTTACTGTAAAGGCATGGCTCAGGTCGCCGGTCTGGAGGATACCGATGTCCCTGTCTATAGACTGAATGGATTTCGCGATAGCCCGGGCGCCGAAAAGCCCAAGGAGGCTGCTCAACAGGAGAAGTGCTGCTATGACGCTGATCGTGGTGATGTTGGCCTTTTGATTCAGCTTTGCAATCTCATCATCTATCAGTGCAAATTGTTTTCCCAGAACATTTAGTGAAGTGGTTATCGAGTTATCCAGGATTTCCACGGTGTTGTAAAAGCTGTTCACATGGACAATCGCCATTGGATAATGGCTGTTTTGTTTCCCATACTCACTGGTATGAAACGTCCGGAGGGTAAAGTTGTTGGTGACTTTATAAACAATTTCCGCGTCTTCGACCAGTTCTTCAGCTGCACGTATAATAGCTTCTGCATTCTTTTCGAGCAGTTGATACAGTCTTTCGATGATAATAACAGATTCCTGTATTGCGCTGCTCGCTTCCGGCAGAACCGTCAACTCCGGCAGCCTGGCGAAGGCGGCCGTATTCTGTTCCTTGGCTTCTATAAATTTACCGAATGTTTCTACAAACCGGCTGGACGTAAGCCTGAGCAGCTGCAGTTCCATATTGTACATGGAAGCCCTCAGGTCTTCGAGGATGTACTTCTCCTCCTCTATCTTCCGGACCGGCGCAAGGATTACGAAATACGCTCCGATGGATATGATGAATGATACGATGATGATCAATATGATGGATAGCAGCTTTTTACCTATCGTCATGGTACGGTCCTCCTGGAATCCTATCGGCGATTACGCCAACGAGTTTTTTGTATACTAGGTTGTCTATATAAATTTTAGGAAATTCACACGTGAATTGCATGAATTTCAACAAAGAAAAAGTATGATTTCTCGAAAAAAAGAAAACGCGGGGCAGGTACCGGCAGGTATCCCTTCCCTTTTCCCAACCCCGCCGCCGGAAACATCACCCTGGGGAACGGGATGCGGGCTATAAGCGCGGCGGCAGGCGAAGGACGGCCGGTGATACGGGAAACACAACGGGGAGGAACTATGCGGAAGGGCGGTCAGATAAACGGATAATCCTCTTCGGGCTTCTCCACCTCCAGTACAGTAACCAGTACTTCCGGATCGAGCCTGAAGGGAGACCCTTTCCCTTCATAGAACCCGTGGACCAGGATAAAATGGATGTGAAGATCAGTATATGTCACTTCCCGGTTCAATGAAAGGTTGCGCACCGTGGTATTCACCTTCGGAAACACCCCGGGATCGCCGAAAGGACAGGGGAGTTTTCCCCGGACACTGTCCACTTTTATTTCAAAGTGGGGATCCACACTGACGAACTCCCCTAGCCCTATCATTCCCTCGTCCCGCATCTCCACCATCCTGAAAGCAATGGCTCTGTGGTTGTACCCCAGCCTTTTTACATCCCCATCGTCTCCGATAAGGATATCAACCAGGTTCCGTGAATCCTTTCCCAGAAACCCGTCCAGAGTTATCACCCCGGGCCGCATGTTCTGCTGTATTTTATGCATGTGCGGAGTCTGCTTCATAGTTCCGCTCCCTTACGCGAATTTATCGTAATAGATGAGTTCTTCCGGTACACCTTTCCCGGTAAGCACCTTTGTACAGGCATCGATCATACCGGGGCTTCCGCACAAATAAGCTTCCACATTGTTACCGGACGTCATATGACGTGCTACTACATCTGTTATCAGGCCGGTTTCCCCTTCCCAGTGTGCGTCTTCCTCTGGATTCGAAAGTGCGGGAATAAAGACGAAATCCGGTAGCTTCTCCTCCAGTTCTCTCAGTTCCTCAACGAGAAAGAGGTCCTTCGTAGTCCTGGCGCCGAAAAAATACCTTGTCGTCCTGTTGATTCCTTTTTCCGCCATATCCAGAAGGATGGACTTGATAGGAGCCATCCCCGAACCGCCGGCAATACAGACTACATCACGCCGGGTGTCCCGAAGAAAAAACTCACCGTAGGGACCGTTGATAATCACCTCGTCCCCCTCTTTCAGGTAGTTATGCACATAGGTCGTGCAGATCCCATTGGGAACGAGACGGATTTCCAATTCGATCTTGCTTTTATCCGCCGGATTGGATGCAACCGAATAGGCCCGGTACACCGGTTCGTCGGTAAGTTCGTACTCAGGCACCTGGAACTGCACGAACTGCCCTGCGTTGATCTCGATCGCTTTCGGGTCCAGAAGATTCAGGGTAACCTCTTTGATGTCATAAGTGAGATCCCGGATCCGTTCCACCCGGGTAGTATATTGCCTGACATTGAACAGCTCTTCCGGGATATAGATCTTCATGTCTTCCTTGACTTTCACCTGGCAGGAAAGACGCACATTATTCTTCCTCTCCTCTTCATCCAGCCATGGAAGTTCCGTTGGAAGGAGCTGTCCCGCCCCTTCGGTTATCGTTACCTTGCACAGACCGCAGGAGCCGCGGCCTCCGCACGCGGAGGGAATAAAGATCTCTTCACCCATAAGAGTTGAGAGCAGGGGCCTCCCCCCTTTTACCGTCACGGCTTTTTCCATGTCTTCATTGATGGTTATTGTTACTTCGCCGTAGTTAGCCACCGTTGCATCAGCGATAACCATGATAACCGCAAGGATCGTCGAGACCGCCGCAATCGCTCCAACGCTGATGATTAAAGTTTGTACAGGAAACATACGCTATCCTTCTGTTCCTTATTGTATAGTGATCATGCCGGAAAAACCCATGAAGGCAAGGGCCATCATCCCCGTTATGATCAGGGTAATTCCCGCTCCCTCCAGCCCCCTGGGGATTCTGGCGGCATTAAGTTTTTGCCGTATTCCGGCCATGGCGAGAATAGCGAGGCTCCAGCCGATTCCGCTGCCCAAACCGAACAGGAAGGAGGTCAGCATGTCATAATCCCTTATTACCATGAAAAGACTGGCACCGAGAATCGCGCAGTTTACCGTGATCAGGGGAAGGAAAATCCCCAGTGCGGCATACAGGCCGTCGGAGACCCTCTCGATGATCATCTCTACAAGCTGTACAAAAGCTGCGATAACGACGATGAAGACGATAAACCGGAGGTACTCCAGTTCCAGGGGTATAAGAAGATACCGGTATACCATCCAGTTCAGCAAACTCGTGGTTGCCATGACAAAGATGACAGCCGCGCCGAGACCGAGGGAGGTTTTCAACTCCCGGGAGACCGCGAGGAAGGAACACATTCCCAGATAATTGGTAAGGAGAATATTGCTGGTGAATATGGACGCAAAAAAAACGGCGACAGGAAAGAGTGAGGATTCCATTACTTTTTCTCCTCTTTCGGTTTCATAAGGGCCCCTCTCACGAACCAGATGAAGATGGCCAGCATAAAGAACGCTCCCGGAGGCATCACCATGATGGACCAGTTGGTCCACCAGCTCCCGAACACCGGCACACCCCATATCGTTCCGGAGCCCAGGAGTTCCCGAAAAAAGGCGATAATCAGGAGAACATAGGCATACCCCATACCGGAAGCAATGCCATCTACCAATGAAATCCCCGGTTTATTCGAAAGGGCAAAAGCCTCGGTCCGTCCCATGATAATACAGTTGGTGATGATAAGCCCCACGTACGGTCCAAGCTGTCTCCAGATATCCGGCACATACGCCCTGAGCACAATATCCACGATGATCACATATGTTGCGATGATCAGTGTTTCAACCATCATCCGTACCCGGGGGGGAATATATTTTCTTAAAATGGATACCGTAACATTGGACAGGGCGGCAGTAAAAATCACCCCTGCTACCATGACAACGGTATTCCTGACCACATTCGTTACTGCCAGGGTGGAACAGATACCCAGGATCTGGGCAAAAACCGGGTTGTTACCTCCCAGATCATCGAGAAGTACCCGCTTAACTTTTCCTTTTGCCATGAATACTCCTTTCCTATTTCCTGACGGCTTCCACTACCGTCTTACTGCTGTTATTCACGATTTTCTCTACCGCCGCGGAAGTCCTGGTAGCACCGGTTATAGCATCGAACTCGTTTTCAGCAGCAGACGTACCTTCCGGCACCCGGGAAAAAGGCCCCCTCTTTCCCCGGAACTGTTCCCGGAACCAGGATTCCATAATCCTTGCTCCCAGACCGGGTGTTTCGTTCTGATAGATAAAGTCGATACCTGTCAGGGTTTCCAGGTCATTCTTATACCCGATTACGGCGGTAATGGAGCCCCATAACCCCGGCCCATCCTGAAACACCACATATCCTTCTGTGGCATCACCTTCCTCTCCTTTAATCCGGAAATAATCGATGGTGTCATCTTCACCTTTCACTTCCTCCACCCGGTCCTGGTATACCTCGTTGATAGAAAGGCTGTCCCCGGGTATCAGTATATTCGAAGCATACAATACGGATTTCTTAAGGAAAAGCGACTCGTTAAGGAGCACCATGTCCTTGGTGGACAGGTAGAGAAAAGACACTCCTGCAATGCACACCACGGTGATAACGAACATGAATATAACCGGGAACATACGTTCCGGAAAAAACCCTTCTTTTTTCATGCTGCTTTCGCCTTTTTCTTGGACTGCTTGATAATATGATCCAGAAGCGGAGCGAACATATTGGCAATAAGGACAGCAAAGGTGACAGCCTCCGGCCAGGAGGAGAATGTGCGTATCAGGGCACACAAGAGGCCGAAGATCAAACCATAGATCCACCTGCCGGTATTTGTCGTTTGGGAAGCGGAAATAGGATCGGTAATACAGAACATGACGCCGAAGAGGAAACTCCCGCTTAACAACGCGCTGAACGGATCGTAGAATTTCCCGAGTTCCAGGAGCCACAGAATCGTCTGTAATGCCAGAAAACCTATGGCTCCGCCGAAAACGATCCGGTAACTGGCGACTTTCCGAACCATCAGGTATATTCCGCAGATAAGGATGAGGATCGCCGAGGTCTCACCAAAGGACCCGGCCACATTCCCCAGGGAGAGCTTCAGTACGTCGACTGCTTCTCCGCCGGCCAGCCTGATCAACGGCGTAGCACCGGATACGCTATCTGCCTGCCACACGGCGAATCCGCCGGCACCACCCCACAGGGGATTGACCCAGCGGGATGTGAGATGGACACCGAAACTGACATAGATAAACGCCCTTCCGGATATCGCAGGATTTAATATGTTCCGCCCGAATCCTCCGAATACCATTTTGCCGAAAATAATTCCGAATACAATTCCCACTACGGCAATCCACAGAGGTATCGTGGGGGGAAGGGAGAGGGCATAGATAAAATTAGACACGAATACAGCCGAACTGACCTGCTGATTATATCTCCGCACCATCAGGTATTCCGCCATGAAGCCGGCGGTATTGACCGCAGCCAGTACTGCCAGGCTGCGCCATCCGAAAAAATAAATCGACAGGACAGCAAGGGGAATGAGGGCATACACCACCTGGAACATCGGTTTCTGCTTGAGTATAAGCGGTTTCTTTTTTTCAGGATTTGCCATACACTTATTGTATCTGTAAAAGGGTAAAAGTCAAATAAGTTCGTGTACCAAGAAAACATCCGGGTATTGTTATAATAGCTGCAATGTTCATTGTAAAAGGAGCAGGCCCATGGTAAGGATAATAAAAGGACCTTCAATTGTCGAAGCGGCAGGCACAAAGCCGAAGAAAATCGAAGAATTTTTCGGAAACATCAACTCGGTTTCCGGCGAGGTGAGTATAGCCCGTATGACAAGCCCCGGAGGCTGGGTCGAGCCGGGACAGACCCCGGAATTCGATGAGTATACGGTGGTTCTCCAGGGTACCCTTCACGTGGAAACCGGAGAAGGTTCATACGATGTTGCCGCCGGGGAAGGGATCCTCGTATCGAAAGGTGAATGGGTCAGGTACAGCACTCCCGCCCCTGGAGGGGCGCACTATATCGCGGTGTGCATACCGGCTTTCTCCCCGGACACAGTCCACAGGGATAATTAATAAGCCGGTTTCATGCGCTCTCCTAAATCAGGCTGATGTTTCCATAGTATCCGGAAACCAGTACCTCATACTCTTCCCTGAACTTTTTTACAGCTTCCGGCAGATGTTCAAGGATGTCCCGGGCAACCATTCCGTCTTCTCCCTTGCACCGGGCTGCAAGGTCTCCTGCCAGGCCGTGGACACACACCCCCGCCTTTACTGCTTCGGTCATATCACCCCCCAGGCCGTACATTGCCGCAATGGTGCCGGTAAGAACGTCCCCGCTTCCGGCGGTTGCCATCCCGGGGTTGCCTCCTAAGTTTATGCACACCTTTCCGCCGGGCAGTGCCGTAAGGGTATGGGCCCGTTTAAGCAGGGTGATACATCCGTATGTTTGGGCAAACTCACGAAGAAGCGGAATTGCCGATTCCTCTATCTCAGCGGAGGATTTCCCTGTAAGCCTGGAAAACTCTCCGGGATGGGGCGTAAGTACAGCAGGCCGGGTGCGGTTTTTCAGCACATCCATGCCGGCTGCTACCGCGCTCAATCCATCCCCGTCGATGATCAATGGTTTCCCGATATTGTTAACCAGCTCCTGAATCAACCGTTCCGTATCTTCGCTTCGGGACATCCCTGGTCCCAGTATTACGATATCAACAACCTCTGACAGCTCCAGAAGTTTGTCCAGGTTACCGGAATCGATACTCCCCTCACGGTTTTCTTTCTGCGGCAAAAAAACAATTTCCGTTCCCATTCCCGCAATTGCAGGAACGATGGACTGCGGACATGCCAGGCGGGCATATCCGCCTCCTGCCTTAATGAACGCATAGGCGGACAGCCAGGGTGCGCCGTAATAAGAGGATGATCCGGAAATAACCAGGGCGTCGCCGAATGAACCTTTATGCCCGGAGGGGTCCCGTTCCGGGAGGCGGGCCGGTTGGTTTACTTCACACAGGATGTCTTCCCGCTCCGTCAGCGCCTTGGGAAAGGAGATGTGAGTTACAGAGAGATTCCCTCCGTATTCGTATCCCGGGTACACCAGGTTGCCGATTTTCGGAAGCCCGAAGGTAACCGTTTCGTCGGCGTCAACGGCAATTCCCATCACCTGACCGGTTTCTCCGTTAACACCTGAAGGGATATCGAGACTGACAACATAGCGGGCTTCTTCATTGATGATCCGGATGATTTCCTTATAGAGACCTTCCACCCGCCGGGCGAGTCCGGTTCCGAATATGGCATCCACGACCACTTCGGCCCCGCGGATGTAAGGAACAATAGATTCCGCCGAATCAGCCCGTTTCAGAGGGATGGGCAGTTTCTTCACGATTTCATAATTCGTCTGTGCAGCTTTTCTGTACGTTGACGGGTCTCCAAGTATAAAAACAGTAACCCGTGAACCCAGAGAGTACAGTTTCCTCGCCAGGGCAAGGCCGTCACCGCCGTTGTTTCCGCCGCCGCAGATGACCGTAATGTCTCCACCCTCGAGATTACCCAGGATTTCCCGGACCACCTCATATGCGGCCAGGGAAGCGTTTTCCATGAGCACTTCTCCCGGGATTCCATACTCTTCCATCGCCCTGCGGTCCAGGTTCCGCATCTGTTCAACTGTAGCTACTTTCATATCCTGTAAAATATACACCAAAATGGGACAAAAGTGTTGCGTAAAAGTTTCTATAGGACAATTGACAAATACAAATCCTTACATTATTTTTAAAAGTAAGGATTAATAATGAAATCAAAAATTACAGCGAAATTTCAGACTACAATACCAAAAAAAATTCGTGAACGCTTAAAACTTTCCAGGAATGACCTGATAGAATGGGAAATTGATCATGGAAGAGTAGTAGTCCGGCCGGTAGAGAAACCATTTCTCGATTTCAAAGGAAGGTTTTCTATAGGACGAGGTGATATTGAAAAGGACATCGATACCACCCGAATTATCATTGCGAAAAAAGCGACATGAAAAGCTATTTTCTCGATACAAACTGCCTCATTTCATATCTCACAGACCGTAATGTAGATCAGCAGGAGAGAATAACGCCATTTATCGAATGTGCAGCTGTTCAAAGCCACAACATTATCATTATCCAGCACATTGTAACGGAATGCGTATATGTATTGTCCTCCGTCTATCATATTCAGAAGATTCATATAGCCCATATGCTAAACGCAATCATTCAGACACCTGGAATGTTTGTGGATTCTTATTTCAGTATTCTCGATGTTCTCGGTTTCTGGCCTAGTACTTTCAGGGATTATGGTGACGCCGTTCTTGCGACCGCTGCGCAACTAAGAAAAGGCGTCATCCTCACCTTCGATGAGCGTTTTTACCGGGAATGCACAGAACTGAAATTACCGGCAACAGTACCCTGAAAAACAGGCACTCCCTAGCGCCTGCGCTGGTCACTCACGTACACGATGAGAAGGATGAAGAGCACGATACCGAATCCAGTCCACTTCCCCGCATCACCCCAGCCAAGGGCAACCAGGAAATTGGTAAGGGTCTGCAGGAATATGGCTCCCAGGATTACTCCCAGGTAGTTGCCGTCTCCCCCGGCAAGAGAGACGCCTCCCACTACGGCTGCCGCGATACTGGGCATCACATAGTTGGAGCCCATGTCCTTGAAAGCGATCCCCATATTGCCCAGCAAGAGGAGTCCGATGAGGCTTGCCACGGTGCCGCTCACGATGAAGGCGGTACACCGGACCATCTTTACATTCACCCCGCTTAAGTAAGCCGCGGTTTCGTTCGCTCCGGTGCCGAAGAGCATCTGACCCCACTTCGTCTTGTACAGAACTACCATTGAGACCACCCCAACGATTATCAGGACGAACAGGATATTCGGAAACATACCCGATGATTTGGCGGCGATGATCTGCAGAACAGGAGAGGGCCGTCCGGTGATATTCCTTCCCGCGGTATACACGTTTATGGCCCCCTGTAAAATATTCGCCATTGCCAAAGTCACAACAAGAGGCGGAAGTTTTACGTATGCCGAAAGTACGCCGTTCACAAGGCCGACTGCAATACCAATCCCAAGCGCGGCCAGAATCGCAAGCCAGAGATTTCCGTTCTGACCATCCATGATAGCCGCAGTAAGTACTGCCGTGATTGTCGCCGTGTACCCCACTGAAAGGTCGAGTCCGCTTCCCCCGGCTGCGATAACCGCTGTCTGGCACAGCCCGAACAGGGCGATAAAGGAAGCAAGTTTGATCGTCAGAAGAATCTGTCCCAGGCTGAAAAAACTGCCCACCGTAATTTCGCCGACAACAAACATAAAGAGGATTAGTAGAAATGCGATAATCAATTTATTATAACGGTCCCACATTTTGACAACGGTGCCCTGCCTGCTCAGCACTGTACTCATGTCAGTTTACTCTCCTTCAGCATTGCTCTTCTGCTGTACAGCGTGTAAGCCTGAGAACTCGCTATGGCAACGATAATGATGACACCGCCTACCAGGGTCTGGAAAGCATACGGTATGTCCGCAAAAAAGATGATCTTGCTCACAAAACTGATGATGAGTGCTCCAACGAGGGCAAAATAGACGCTCCCCCTCCCGCCGGTAAGGGCGATACCGCCCACAACCGCTGCAGCCACGGCCCTTAAGGTGAGAGGATCGCCCAGACGGGCGTCACCGGACTGGTTCTGTCCGACAAAGAACAGCGCCGCCAGCATAATCAGCACCGAATTGAGAATACATGCATACATCTGGACCTTGGCGGTGTCAATGCCGCTTTCATAGGCTGCTTCGTTGTTGCTCCCTACGGCATAGATGTACCTGCCCAGGCGGGTTTTACTGATTATGAACCAAATCACACAACCGATAATGACAAGGAACAATGCCGGCGGGAAGATGTCACCGAACGCTTTAAGTGCAGCAGATGCCTTTTCGATAGATCCGACCCTGTAAAAGACTTTAAACCACTCCACGGTTTCTCCCCCGGGTGTAGGCCGGATAAAAAGTGCAATCCCCAGCCAGATGAATGATGTGGCAAAGGTAACGATAACCGGCGGAATTTTCAGGTAGCCTATGCCGATCCCGTTGATGATACCCACCCCCGCTGCAACGGCCAGGGTCACAAGCAGCGCATACAACCCTGTTATGGGAACTCCTTCTTTCATCACCCAGGTAAGCACACAGGTATACAGTGAAAGGGCTGTTCCCGCCGAAAGATCGAGACCGCCGGAAAGGATTACAATGGCCTGCCCCATGGTCAGAAGGATCAGCGGTGTAAAAGCATTGATATTCCGCACTACGGATTTTACGGTAAAAAAATTGTTCTGCAGCCCTGCCGTTAAAAAGAACATTGTCAGAAATATCAGCAGGATAGAAAACTCGGGCTTGGATATGAATCTCTTTAACGCGGAATTTTCAAAGTGTTTCATGGCATAACTCATCTTGTGCATATCCTATGGAAGCGCTTATTATGTTGTCATCGCTTATCCCGTCACCGGTAAGGGTCTTCACTATCTTGCCCTCGTACATGATGAGAAGCCTGTCACAGTACTCAACCAGCTCTTCATTATCACTGGCATAGAGAATAACACTCATCTTTTTTTTCTTGACCTGGTGCAGGATAAATTCATACAGATCTCTCTTTGCCCCAACGTCCACACCCTTGGCAGGGTCAGCGAGAAGAAGCACACAGGTATCAAAGGAAAGCCATTTGCCTACTACCACTTTCTGCTGATTCCCCCCGGACAGGGTACGCACAGGGATGTCCATACCGGCGGTTTTTATGGAAAGCACATCGATCACATCATGACACTCCTGCCGGAACCTTTTGTGAGGGGTAAACAGGGGCTGCTTCCCCAGGCCCAGCTTGGGGAAAATGAGGTTATTGTACACCGAATGCTGCAGAAACAGACCTTCCAGTTGTCTGTCTCCGGGGACCAGATGAATACTGTTCCTAATCGCGGTTGCAGGCTTCGTCAGCCTGATTTCTTTCCCGTTCAATACCGCGTCACCGGAGATGCCGGGATAGTTCCCGGCCAGGGCAAGCATCAGTTCATGCTGCCCTTGGCCGGCCAGTCCCCCCACACCTAATATCTCCCCTTTCTTAAGTTCAAATGAAACATCCTTGAGAAGGTTGCGGTAATTCAGGTTTCTGATACTCAACACCGTTTCATCGGACACAACATGACCGCTGCGGTCAACAGCTGTTTTTTTTACTTCCCCGGAGATATAATTGATTATTCTGTCTGAATCTTTTCCATCTTTTTCAAAATCGATGCCGGCCACGTTAGAACCGTTCCGAAATATGATAACATCGTCGCAGATTTCCATCACCTCCCACAGTCTGTGGGAAGTAAAAATGATGGAGACCCCCCCCTTTATAAGTGTCCTCATATAGCTGAAAAGACTTTTTACCTGTGCCTGTTCCAGTGCCGCCGTAGGTTCGTCCAGAATGAGAAGCTTTGGATTTTCAGAAATCGCTTTAGCTATCTCTACGATCTGCATCTCTCCGGGAAGCAGCTCGTACACCATCCTGTTGATATCCAGGCCCGGCAGAAGCTGGTTAACGATTGTCCCCGCCAGCTCCTTTGAAGAATCATTGTTGAGAAAAAGCCTTTTCTTTTCTTCAGCCCCGAGAACGATATTCTGCCACACCGTAAGATCCGCAACCAGGCTCAGATTCTGAAACACCATGGCAATGCCCGCTTTCCTGGCATCATAGGGATTCTTGTACTTTACGGGGACACCGTTGTAACGGATTTCTCCATCATCGGCACTGTACACACCGGTTATGATCTTAGACATGGTGCTTTTACCGGACCCGTTTGCCCCGAGAAGACCGGTTATTCTACCACTGCTGCAGGTGAGATCGGCGCCGTCGAGAGCAACAACACCGCCGAACCGTTTTTTTATACCCTTCGCTTCCAGAATCGTCATTGCATTCACTCGTCCTTTATAATATGAAAGAGCTACGCAAAGCAAGGTATCGCCTATCAAACCAATTTGCTTTAGAAAAAAACACGCGGAAATACCGGCCCCGGAGAAGTATATTTCTGAAGGTTCTTGATGCGATTCTTCCCTACCTGCCGGCGTTTTAAATAATATGCATCTCGAGTGTTTTCTTTGCTACCAGGAATCCTCTCTTAACCAATGCTTCTGTCCCTTCGAAATTACGGTCTTCGTGCTCTATGCTGAGTACAAAATTGTATCCCACATCGTAAAGAGTGGTGATGAGTTTTTTCCAATCGATAAGCCCCATGCCGGGAAGCCGGGGTCTCTGCCAGCGAAATCCGCATGTGACTATACCGTCTTCATAGAGCATATCCCGGTCGATATCCATGTCCTTCGCGTGGACATGAAAGATACGGTCCTTAAATTCATTTATGAACCTGATGTAGTCGATATGCTGCCAGACGAAGTGCGACGGATCGAAATTCAATCCAAAATTTTCGTCCCGGATAGTTTCGAACATCCGCCGGATGAGGGCCGGTGAATATGGAAGGTTCGATCCCCCGGGCCATGTATCGGCCCAGAGCATGGGACAATGCTCTATCGCAATTTTCACCCCGTTATCGGCAGCGTATTTCACCAGATCGGGCCATACTTTTTCAAACTGTTCAAAGTTGAGGTCAATATCCTTCTGCCACACCCGCCCCGTCGCAGCCGGGTCCCAGGTCCTTCCGACAAACGTACCCACCGTTGAGACTCCAAGCCGGCCGGCAGCCGCAATGACACTTTTCAGGTGATGGATACAATGATTCCGGGCTTCAATATCCGGATCGAGGGGATTCGGATAATATCCCAACGACGAAATGGACAACCCCTTTTCTGACAGCATTGCCTGTATCTCCTCCACTTTCGCCGAATCGAGTTTCTTCGTATCGATGTGTACAACACCTCCATATTTTCTGTCCTTACCTTCGTCTGCAGGCCAGCAGGCGATTTCGAGCATCTGAAATCCGGTTCCTGAAGCCCACCCCGCTATGTCCTCAATTGAGAGGCCCGGGAGTGCAGCCGTAAATAGTCCTAATTTCATTTTCTCCTCCTGTATATTCTGGCATTTCTTTTACTAGGTTCTTACAGAAATCCATTTACCTTTACGATTACTTTCGAGAATCGCGTCACATAAAAGCTGTTCCGTATGACCGTCTTTAAAAGTCGGAAACGGAGGCTTCTCTCCTTTTATGTACCTTTCCTCTTTTATATACTGATAGATCGTTCTTGCACAGTGAGTATGGGAGTCGGGGAAACCTTCACCGTGTCCCCCGGGGTACCGGGCCGATTGTTTCGCCGACGGATGCATAAGGGCCGGATCTTTGATCAGGTTCTCGTTGGCTTTGTCCCGGTACCCTCTCCAGAGCTGGTTTGGTGATTCCGAATCCCAGCTGATCGATCCGTTTCTGCAGTAGATTTCGTAATTGAGCCTGCACTTCCTGCCTGCGCTTACCTGCGAAACCGTCATAACCGCTTTCGTATCAGCTCCTTTGAACTTGAGGAGCACAATACCTAAATCGTCCGTGTCGATTGCAACCTCGTCGTAATCGGTTGGTTTCAGTTCCTTTCCGGCGAAAGTTTCCACAGCCACTTTCGCCTTTTTCCGTACCGGAATGACCGTTTTGAGCTCGGCGTACACCGCATCCACCTCGAGCCCTGTAATGAACTGTATGGTATCGAGCCAGTGGGTCCCTATATCTCCGATAGCCCTTGCCGCCCCACCCTCTTTTGCATCCACCCTCCAGTTATAATCCGTATCGAGGAGAAGCCAGTCCTGATGAAACCCCCCCTGGATAAGGTATACGGGTCCCAGACCGTCCCCATCCAGGACCGCCTTCGATTGCTGTACCATTGGATAGAACCGGTGATTGAATGTGACTGCCGTTACAAGACCTGTTTTCTCCGAAAGTTCAACCAGGGTTTTTGTTTCCCTGGAGTCCATGGCAAGGGGTTTATCGCATATCACATGCTTCCCTGCCTCCAGTGCGGCTTTTGCCTGCGGGAAGTGACACCTGTTCGGTGATGTAATTTCCACCGCGTCGAGGTCCTCCTTGAGGAGGTCTTCGTAGTTCCCGAACGCTTTAGGGATCGAAAGCGCCTTTGCTTTTTGTTCAGCGCTCTCTGCACGGGAAGTTGCAAGGGCGGTTACTTCCACGAAACCGAGCCTCCGTAATGACTCTATATGCGCAGGACCAATAAACCCGGCGCCTATAACCCCCACCCTTATCTTTTCCTTCATCTTTTCCTCCTATTGATTACTTTATTTATACTGTACTTTGACCATAACGCGGCGCCCACTGCTCCCGCGATATCACCAAGCTTACATTGTACTATCTGTAAATGATCGGTACAGGCACCAAGATGCAGCCTTTCGCAAACGGCAGTTCTGATTCCATCGATCAGGATGTCCGACCCTTCCGCGATACCGCCACCGACGATGATCATCTCCGGATTTAAAATGTGGACCAGATTTGCAAGTCCCACCCCCAAGTAAAACGACTCATTTTCCCATATTTCCTTCGCAATTTCGTCACCCTTTCGGGCTGCCAGCGCAACAATTTTCGGAGTTATTTTATTCAGATCGTTATCTGCCAGGTCCCGGATGATCGTTGTCGCCCCCTGCTTTACCATACGTATCGCTTCGAGAATAATATGCGCACCGCTCGCGTATGCTTCGAGGCAACCGTAATTCCCGCATGTGCATTTAGGTCCATTAAAATTGATTACCTGATGACCGATCTCGCCGGCAAAGCCCTCATCTCCGAAGTATAACTGATCATGTAGAATGATCCCCCCTCCTATTCCGGTGCCGATTGCAATACAGACAAGATTTTTTATCCCCTGCCCGGCTCCAACTGTTTTTTCCGCTAAGGTCATTGCACGAACATCATTAATAAGATAAGCAGGTGTCCCGATCTTCTCTTCGATAATTTGCACCAGAGCTATATCCTTCCAACCGGGAAGATTCGGCAGCCATGTGCATATCCCGTTTTCGATATCCACCACCCCTGCCGCCGCAATACCTATAGCAATAGTTTTATTGTCCCCTTTTACTGTACGCGTGATGTTTTGAATGAGCTCAATTATATTCCGGATAACAACTTCAGGTCCCTCTTCGGTTCTTGATTGAATATTTTTTTTATAGAGAATATCACCCTTACGATCAATGGCGACACCCTTCAGATTGGTACCACCTAGATCTATTCCAATATACTTCATCCCCTAGTCCGCTCCTTTCATGACAGGAATTATCTTCCTCTCGAAAGTGGTCTGTTTCTGCTGAAGTTTCGTTACCAGCCGGCACCTGTCCGCACAGACAGTGGAATTACTGTATTCCACGGGAGTTTCGTTCTCCAGAAACGCGATTCTTTCGATAAAAAATCCCGGAGACATAGGATTGCACCGGAGCAGTTTTGCCTGCTTTTTGTTGATCAGAACCGCTTCATATGTTTCTTCGGCATTTGTAATCCGGAGCCGGTACCGAAGGGTAAACAGTTCGTAGATAGAATTGTGTCCCATATCTTCCGTGGCAATGGATGGCGCAAGGTTGTAAGGTATATACGATGTCTCGATCATAATCGGCTCATAATCAGCCAACCTTACCCGTACGAGCTTGATGATTTTACTATCTTTCTCCTCTAACCGTAGATATCCGGTTATCAATGCCGGTGCATCGATCACTTTTTGTTCGATTACCTTTGATGTGGGAAGGATATGCAGGTATTTCATGCTTGCAGAAAAATTGTATAGATTATTGATATCTCTTGGAAGTTTCGGCCTTGTAACGAAGGTTCCCTTTCCCTGTTTACGGTAGAACAGCCCTTCGCCCACTAACGACAGCATCGCCTGCCTGACGGTGATGCGGCTTACGCTGTATTTTTCGCAGAGTTTCTGTTCGGAGGGCATCTTATCGCCCGGTTTCAATGTACCGTTTTCAATATCCCGTTTGATAATATTTATAAGCTGATAATAGAGAGGCAGCGCTTCTTCTTCAAATAATCGGTCTTTATCGTTATTCATAACAATAATCCCGTTTATAAGGGGCCTCCCAGTCATGTTTTAGATAGTTCGTTTTTTGTTATAATGTTATAATTTTATGTGCATTCATACGGTATGTCAAGGATTTTTAATATGGCATAATTATGATATTAATATATAATGATATAACATTTATAAACTGAAAGGATGAGCCATGGAATTTACCGGCGGATACATGGGGCAAATACTGCGAATCGATCTCTCGAATCAAAAAACTACCATCGAACCTTTACATTTCAAAGAAACAAGCGCTCTTTTAGGAGGGCGGGGAGTAGGGGCGAAAATATATTACGATGAGATCGATCCGGGGACAGATCCTCTTTCGCCGGATAACAAGATCATTTTTATGACCGGTCCGCTTACAGGTACACGGCTACCCTGTTCGACAAAATTTCAGCTTACTACTAAATCTCCCGTTACAGGTATCTACCTCTGTTCCAACAGCAGCGGAAACTTCGGGCCCTACCTCAAGAAAGCCGGTTTCGACGGTGTAATTATAGAAGGAAAAGCCAGGAACTGGACATATATCACCATCAATGATGCCGATGTTGCCTTCCATGACGCACGCCATTTATCCGGATTGACTACCTTTGAAACCCAGGACGCCTTAACAGGAAGCATGGGAACGGCCCCTGCAGCTGCTTTATCAATCGGACCAGCCGGCGAAAAAAACATTCGTCTTGCGTGCATAAGCGTGGATGGCAGGTTCTTCGGAAGAGGAGGCGCAGGGGCTGTCATGGGATCGAAACTGCTGAGGGGCATTGCAGTTCACGGGTATGGTACAGTCCCGGTAGCTGATAGCAGGACGGTAAAAGAGTTACTGCCTGAAGCTGCCAGGATTCTCAAAGATAGCCGGGCAAGCCTGACCGAATCGGGTACAGCAATGTACGTGGAACCAATCAATGAACTGGGCTGTTTACCTACCAGAAATTTCAGGACTTCCTTTTTCGAAGGGGCGGGAAAAATCGACGCCCGGGCCATGAAGGAAAACTACTGGGAGAAAAATACCGCATGTTATATGTGTCCCGTTGCATGTGGTAAAATGAGCATTGTAACGGATGGACAATTCGCAGGATCAAAAGCAAAAACGGAATACGAAACCATTGTAATGCTTGGCGCGAACTGTGGAATTGACGATTTCGGCGCGGTCGTGAAAGCAGCCCAGGTCTGCGACGAGACAGGGATCGATACCATGTCCGTGGGTAGTGCCGTCGCGCTGACGATGGAACTGTTTGAAAAAGGATTGATTACTTCAAAGGACACTGACGGGAAGAAGGTAAGATTCGGAGACCCGCAAGCCTTGATGCACGTAATACACCTTATTGTAGCAAAGCGCGGTATCGGACAATTGCTCTCTGAGGGAATGAAAATCGTCATGAACAAACGGCCTGAATATAGTCCTTATATTCTTGCCGTGAAGGGGCTGACATTTGCAGCATACGACCCAAGGGGTGTGTCCGGTAAAGCCCTGACTTTCGGGACATCGAACCGCGGCGCATGTCACAACGTGGGAGGGTGGACCATTAAAGAAGAACTACTCTCCGGTGAATATAATCGCTTTTCACCTGAAGGAAAAGGTGAACTCGTTACATCAATACAGAACACCCGGGCATACGTGGATTGCCTTGGGATTTGTACGGTTGCCAGGAAATCCATGGGGTTCACAGATAAACCGGCAGGCAGGGTCCTGGAGGCGGTTACCGGATATCCATTCACTCACCACCTTCTCGAAATCGGAGGCAGGGTCTACAATCTCGAACGGGTTATCCTTAACAGGGAAGGTATACGGAGAAAGGACGACCAAATGCCCTTCCGTATCATGAACGATCCGGTTGAGACCGGTCCATGCAAAGGGCGGCTCCTTCCTTCGGATGTCTACAATACCATGCTCGACGAATATTACGCTGCAAGAGGCTGGAATGAAGATGGTGTGGTAACAGATGAAACAATTGACGCATTTGGTTTAAGAGAGTTCCTGTACGGGTGATGTAAAGATGAAGTTTTCACAGCGATGAAAAAGGTAGTAGCCGGACCAAGGGAGATTCGATGAAGGCAGCGTTATATCTGGGGGGCAGAAAAATTCATCACCCATATATTCGAACTAAAGAATATAATAGAAGCGTTTGAATTGATTCAATCCGGGGATGCCATCAAAATAAGCATAAAACCGGGTCACTAAAAGGGGAATCACCATGTTACTAACACCGCTCGAGGCAAGAAAACTCATTTCTTTCTGCATCGATGAAAGATGTGCAATGCTCGCGGTAAATGTCGACAATCCATCGGTCATCCATGACTGCTTCAAGGCAGCCAAAGAAATGGATGCCCCCATCATAATCGAAACCAGCCGGTGGCAGCTGGAGGGTATCAGTTTCGGCGCGGGAGATCCTATTCGTGGAATTGCTGTATGTATTGCGCAGATAAACATTTTCGCCGACTCGAAGGAGTTCAGGGAAATTCCGGTGCTCTACCACACAGATCATATAAACGGACCGGATGCATTAAACATTCTGTCCACTGCTGTAAAAGGAATACCCTTTACTATCGACGGTAAAACCGTACACCTCACCCCCTCCAGTATCTGTGTGGACGCATCCCGGTTAAGCATGGAAGAAAATACGATGCGGACCAACGCTCTTATTGAAACGTCGAAGAAGCATGACCAACCGCTGACACTTGAGATGGAAGCGGGAATCGACACCGGATATACTGCTCCGGAGGTGGTGAAAAAACTGGTGACGGAGGTGGAACAGAAACACCCGGGGTATCTTTACCTTTTTGCCCCGGGCCTCGGCAACCGGCACGGTTACAGCTTGGAGGGATATCCCGATTTCCGACCTGAAAACATCGAAAAGAGCGCGGCCCTGCTCAAGAATTTGACAGGACGCAATATCGGAATTGCATTACACGGATCATCCGGTTTATCTGAAACCCAGCTTCGTGAAGCCGTGAGACATGGATTGACAAAGGTAAACTGGTCGACAAACAATATTATCCTTCGCTCATCAGCAGCCAGGGAATATTATTCCGTGTATGGAGAAAAAATGGATCCAAAATATCCCGGTTTCAAAAAGATGGCTACAGATAACGGCGTCGGGCAATACGTCTCATCGAAATTCATTCCGGCAGTCCGGAACCTAATTACTGTCCTCAACAGTGCCGGTAAAGCCGGTAAATTTGTTAAAACACTGTTATAGCGAGCGCTCAAGACGGCAGGGGCTGTTATCTTCACATGGCTGTCTTACTATTTGAGAAAAATTTCAGAAGGCAGGAAGACCCCGCCCCCTGGAAAACATACTAATTGCGTGCCACGGAGAAGATACGTAATATCTCTATTTAAAGAGCGCCTCTACCTGGTTCTCCGGCATAATTTCACTCAGGAGGTAATCATCCGGTTTATCCTTGAGAAGTTCCCAACCTTCCTCCCAGTTTTCATCTGTGATGAACATACCCACTTTATAAAAGTAGGTCCTTCCGTCCAATACTTCGGACTTAAACTCTCTGCCGTTGTAGAGTCTTAAAGCCATCCGGAAGGCTGTACCGCCGATTCCGGGAGGATTGGGCTGCGCGCATGCCTTGAAATCCGCTCCCTGATCCCGCAGTTTCTTCCATTCTTTAAAGAAGGCGGTACCTGGATCGCCGAACATGACTTTGGGGAGTTTTCCCGCATCCAGAAAGGCGGAGAGGATACCGTAGGACATACCGTCCTGTCCGATAGCCGCGTCAATCTGCTGACCGCCGCCGATAATCTGTGTGGTAACTTCTTTCGCTTTAGTATGGTCCCAATAACCTGTAGTATCGGCAATCAATTTGATATCCGGATATTTCGCAAGGACATCGTAAGTCGCCTTAACACGGTCATTGTTAGCCGGATGTCCGTCCAGACCATAGATCTGGATTGCATTTCCTTTTTTAAGGGTGGAAGCAATCCATTCCACATTCTTGGTCATCCATGCGTAGTGATCAAGAGTTACATTGAGCACATCCGGCGCAGTAACGGTGGCGTCATACGCGACGACGAGAATGCCTTCATCCTGAGCCTCTTTGATAACACCATTGAGAGCGTCAGGGGAATTAGGATTTACCAGGATAATATCCACACCCTGAGAGATAAAATCTCTAAGGATATTCGCCTGCTCGGTGGCATCACCATTGGTTACATTGTTGACCAGTTTGTAGTCCTTGATTTTTCCCGCAGATTTGTATTCCTTACCCACGGTTTCAAGAGCATCGATCATAATGTTGCGCCATGATGTTCCGGAAGAACCTGTGGAGATTCCCACAACAGGCAGTCCTTTCCCTGCAGGGGCCTCTTCCTTTTCACCGCCTGCACTTACAGCCATGGTAAACACAAACAGGAAAACTAAAGCAATACCCACCAGTTCCAATACTTTGTTTTTCATTTCATTCCTCCTTAGTTTTTGAAAAACTTTGTTACAAACCTCTGATACTTTTTATTTCTTTTTTTCCATCCCTCCTTTCGCAGGCATATATTGCCTGCCGTTTTTTTCGCCGGCACATGTAACACGTCATTATTTCAGAGCGTGATATCAGTCGGCAATCTTGTTATGACTTCGTTGTTGGCATTCATCTGAACATCCCTGTCGACGGTGAGTCCAAGCCTTGCGCCGTCGGTAACAGCCCCGCGAAGGTTCCGTACTTTTTTCTGGTCGCCGATTTCGGATACCACAACACCCTGCTTCAAGAGGGAGTCGTACAAGGTATGGTTAGATTCAACTGCTGCCAACACCACGGTATCAGTGTGTATGGTAGATTTTTCGAACTTACTGTTAACGATTTTCACTTCTCCTGTCTCGTTGATCTCCAACACTGTGGATTGGGGAATGATCGTTACAGGGTATTTGAATGTCTTGCTCTTAAGTCCTTCTCCGTTACCGCCGGCAAACCGTTTCATCATGACATCCTTATGACATGGTTCCATCCAGGCGGCAAACTCCCTGTTGTTTGTAACGATATATACATGTTTCCCTGCATTCCCGAGTTTTTCAACCACATCCGCCGCGCCGAAGTGATCGCCCCATACAAGAACTGTTTCACCGCATTCCACCGGTGGTTCTTTATCCTTGTCTTTGGGATAATACTCACAATTCTTGACGCTGCACCGGAGGACATCCTCGAATGTGCACACGATAGACGCATCCACTCCCGGAATATCCGGCCGGGAAACCTTCCCGCCCGCCGCAAGAATTACCACATCGAACCCGTTCAGGTCCTCCGCTTTCGGTTCGCTTCTATACTTTACCTCGATCCCAAGTTTTTTCACCTGTTCTCTCTGCCAGTCCGCGTACCAGCGCATTTTATTTTTTCCGGGGACGGTACAGCAGTAGAGAATCGCCCCGCCGAGTTCACCCGACTTCTCGAATATGGTTGCTTCATGTCCCCGCAGTGTAGCTATCCTTGCAGCCTCCATTCCCCCAGGGCCGCCGCCTACAATGGCCATTTTATAGCTCTGTTCCGCTTTCTCCAGATGGATAAACCTCTCATCCCCGACAGCAGGGTTTATAGCGCATCGCATATGCCGTTTGATCATGAGAGATTCCTGCCAGCATCCGACAAGACAGGATATGCACCGCCTGATTTCCTCTTTTTTTCCCGCTTTCGCCTTGTTGCCCCAATAGGGGTCTGCAATAAATTGCCGGGAAAATCCGACCATGTCGGTCTTCCCCTCCGCAAGAATTTTTTCACAATAATCGGGATTCCGTAAGGTGTGGCTGGTAATGACCGGAATCTTCACATGCTTCTTGATTTCATCGGCTGTATAGGTGTTCCATCCTTCGGGATAGTACATCGGGTCCATGGTGGGTCCGGGCACTTCAAAAATACCTGCACTAATATCGAGGAAAGCAGCTCCGTGTTCCTCAAAGAGCTTGGCGATTTCTATGCTTTCATCCAGAGTCCTCGACCCTTCGAGCCACTCTTCGCCGGAATACCGGATACCCACGGGGAAATCCTCACCGCACTTGTATTTGATCCTGGTTATTATTTCCAGTACGAACCTCATCCGGTTTATAAAACTGCCGCCGAACCGGTCATTTCGTTTATTCACGTATGGACTCATGAACTGGGCAATCATATACCCGTGCGCACCGTGGAGTTCTACAGAGTCAAACCCTGCCTGCTGTACCCTCCAGGCACCTTCACCGAACTTTTCGATAAGGTCGTATATCTCCTCGATGGTCATCGCCCGGATCTGTTTTCCCTTTGCCATGCTGTCGGTGTATACCACTTCATGCCCGGCGGAACCGGGTATATCCACCACCATGTCAGTGGGGGAAATGAGGTCCTTCCTCGGCCAAGCAGCCTGCCGCCCAGGGTGCTGAATCTGCAGGGAGGTTTTTGCGCCGTGCCGGTGCATCGCCGCAGCCAGTTCGGACAACCCCATAATCATTGGATCTTCATCCACCGCAATGCAACCTACCGTAGGTCTTCCCGTTTTTTTATCCGGTGTTGAAGCTCCTATAATAATAAAACCGCATCCTCCTTTGGCGACCTCTTCGTAGTAGGTTATCACCCGGTCGTTAACCGAACCGTCCGCGTTAGCGGAAGATATATCGGTGGGAACATGGCAAATCCGGTTAGGAACCGTAAAATTACCGATCCGGATTGGACTGAATACATGGGGATAGTTGTTGCTCATTACGATCTCCTTCGGTTATATATATTTTGTTTTTCCAGCTCTTCTTTCAGATACGTTACGAGTCTATTTGCATGGGTGGCGAGCAGTGCCGCTGCTTTTTCACCATCCCCGGCCTCCAGTGCTGCAAGTATCTGTGTGTGATCCTGGGTATACGCGTTTGGATCAAAAACCGTAAGAAAATCGAGAATCACCCTGGTCCTGACTTCGAAAGCGAGATTGTCCCAGGACCGTAAAAGGATACTGTTTCCTGACGCTTCGACGATACTTCTGTGAAAACTCTGGTTGTGCACCTGAAACGCTTTAAAATCCCGCTTATCGATTGCTTCCTTACTCTTTTCGACTTCGAATTTAAGGGCACCACAGTTTCCCGAGAGGGAGGAAGAAGCTAACCGCGAGGCAAGTCCCTCCAGTACAGCTTTTACCTGCAAGGCTTCAATCGTTTCAGGGATACTCACTTCCCTGACCCGGGCTCCTTTATGGTGGACAGATTCGAGGATCCGCATTGCAACGAGCTCTCTGATTGCCTCGCGTATCGGGATGGAGCTTACATGCATCTCTTTCGCCAGTTTCGCTTCTACAATACGGTCCCCCGGCTGCAGTGATCCAGCCCCGATTCTCTTCAAAAGGTAAGAGCAGATCTGTTCTCTAAGGGAATTACGGTTTACCAATCTCTCCATCCTTTTTCATATATGATATATGATATATGATTTCCTGTCAACAGTTTTTTATTTACAAATAACCACGGGAAGAGACCCGGCTATATAATCCCCGAATATACCAGGCATAGAGGAATTCGTTTTGTTACGAAGCTGTATACCGGAAAAAGTCCACAGTTTCTGTTTCATCAGGAATTGATACAGCGGAACGAGATCAGCAAGACTATGAGAACGCTATGCCGTGAGCCATGGATTGACAAATATTATCCTTCGCTCATCAACCGGCCAGGGAATACTTTTCCGTATTATGTTTACACACTTTTATAGCACCCGGGACAACCGGGGCTGTTATCTTCAGAATAATTTCAGAAGGCGGGAAGACCCCGCCTTCTGAAAAACATGGATACGTGATATCTCTATTGAAAGAGAGACTCTACCTGGCTCTCCGGCATAATTTCACTCAGGAGGTAATCATCCGGTTTATCCTTAAGCAGTTCCCATCCTTCATCGAAGTTTTCATCGGTTATGAACATACCCACTTTGTAGAAATACGTGTTTCCATCGAGAATTCCGGGCTTGAACTCTTTACCGTTATACAGTTGAAGGGCCATGCGGAACGCCGTTCCTCCGATTCCCGGGGGATTGGGCTGAGCGCAGGCTTTGAAATCGGCCCCTGCATCACGCAGCTTCTTCCATTCCTTGAAGAAGGCAGTACCCGGATCACCGAACATCACTTTCGGCAGTTTCCCGGCATCGAGGAAAGCGGAGAGGATGCCGTAAGCCATTCCGTCCTGTCCAATGGCAGCATCGATCCTCTGACCGCCGCCGATGATCTGGGTTGTCACTTCCTTGGCTTTTGTCTGATCCCAGTAACCTGTTGTATCTGCAATGAGATGGATATCAGGATAATTTTTAAGAACATCATACGTTGCCTGGATCCTGTCGTTGTTCGCCGGATGTCCTTCAAGTCCGTACACCTGTATGGCATTTCCGGACCCGAGAGTTGAAAAAATCCATTCGACATTCTTTTTCATCCATGCGTAGTGGTCCAGGGTTACATTGAGTACATCAGGAGCCGTTACCGTTGCATCGAAGGCAACAACAAGAATGCCTTCTTCCTGGGCTTCCTTGATTACACCGTTAAGGGCATCCGGTGAGTTAGGGTTGACCATGATGATGTCCACACCCTGGGAAATGAAATCCCGGACAATGTTCGCCTGTTCAGTAGCATCGCCATTGGTAATGTTGTTGACCAGCTTATAGTCATTGATCTTTCCTGAACTCTTGTACTCCTTTCCTACAGCTTCGAGTGCGTCGATCATGATGTTTCGCCAGGAAGTACCGGATGATCCGGTGGAAATACCGACTACGGGAAGAGCTTTCTCCATGGAAGCTACTTCCTCCTTGGGCTCTTCTTGCTTACCACCCGCGCTCACACTGAGGGTAAAGGCAAACAGAATCACCATTGCAATGTTGATGAGTTTGAAAACGTTTGTTTTCATGTTCATGTCCTCCGTAATACTGATTTGATATTTATATATATGATATCGATTATCGATAAATTACAACCGAAGGTCTGCTAAGTCAACATGAAACTAATACATTCATTCATTTTGTATCCCCTCCCGGGGCGGTAGGATGCTGCAGGCGGTAAAGACGAAAACCGGTTTTCCCTGTATAGTACCCACATGAACGCTGCGATATTATCGGACATGCATGACAACTACCACAATCTTACCCTGGCACTCCTGCAATTGAGAAAATATAACATCGAAAAAATCTTCTTCCTGGGAGACTTTATCAATGCGGGACTTGCTCTCACCCTTGCAGAGTACGAAATTCCCACCTATGGTATCTTTGGTAATAATGATGGAGACAGGGCCGCGATCATGAGGATAGTTTTGTCCAGTGGGAGCAACCTGACCATGGGGTTTGATACTTTTGATATCGTCGAGTGGAAAGGACGAAAAATTTTCCTCACTCATTACCCTCTCATCGTACAATCCATGGCAAAATCCGGTGATTACGATGCGGTGTTCTACGGTCACAACCACAAGAAGTTCCTGGGGCGGGAAGGGGATTGTCTGATTCTGAATCCCGGAGAGATTTCCGCCCACAAAACCGGCAATGCGAGTTTTGCCATATACGATTCTGATGATAACCGTGCTGAAATTATCCCTGTTGAAGGGGATACAGTCACGGTTCTGACAAAGACAGTGAAAGATTTCAGAAAGACCATCACGTTTGATGTAGGTTGATGCGATTGTTATCAGCTTAGAAACTTTAACAGTGAAATGCTGCTAAAAGAAAGGAGGACCCCTCCCTCTTTCTTTTAGTTGACACCGTTTCATATCACTGTTAAGCTATCGATTATCGATAATATTGTTTTTTACACAGAGAAAGGGAGCCAAGGATGAGCCAGCAGCAATACAAAAGTCCGCTTCACCGGATGACACAGGAAACGCCGACATCCCTCTGGAACGACAGTGCCTCTGTATCGGAACTGGAATACGCTATCGATCACGGAGCTGTGGGCGCTACCTGTAACCCGGTTATCGCCCTGACCGTTGCAAAGCAGGATATGGATTACTGGCGGGACAGGATCCTGGCGATGATTTCTGAAATGCCCCTGGCAACGGAAGATGAGATCGGCTGGCGGCTGGTGGAAGAGGTATCGAAACGGGGCGCTGAACTGCTGCTGCCGATCTTTGAACGGCATAAAGGGAAAAACGGACGCCTCGCCATCCAGACGGATCCCCGATATTACCGGAATGCAGGCGCCATTGTCAGACAGGCCCTCGATTTCTCAAGGCTCATGCCCAATATGATCGTAAAGATTCCCGTTACTGATGCCGGTATCAAAGCTGTCGAAGAAGCAACTGCGGAAGGTGTGAGCGTTCTCGCCACGGTATGCTTTACCGTTCCCCAGTGCATCGCAGTGGCTGAAGCGGTAGAGCGGGGACTAAAGCGGAGGCGGGAAGCTGGGAAAGATACTTCCTCGATGGCACCGATCTGCGCACTTATGGTAGGCAGACTGGACGACTGGCTGAAGGTACTGGCCGCCAGGGAAGGTATCATCCTCGACCCGGGATATCTCGAATGGCCCGGCGTTGCGGTGTTCAAGAAAACCTACAAGCTATACCGGGAGCGAGGGTACTCAACCCGTCTTCTGTCCGCTGCATTCCGGAACCACATGCACTGGAGCGAGTTTATCGGCGGTGACGTGATCATTTCACCTCCCTGCAAGTGGCAGGAGAAGTTCAATGCAAGTGATGTAGCAGTTATACCCCGCATAGATACACCGGTAGACACGGAAATCCTTCGGAAACTGCAGGATAAATTCAACGATTTTAACCGGGCCTATGATGAGAACGGTATGACTACAGTGGAATTCGATTCCTTCGGCCCTACTGTAAGAACATTGAGACAGTTCATTGCAGCCTGTACTGAACTGTCTTTCCTTATCCGGGATATTATGATGCCGGATCCATAGATTTGACCGGGCCGGTACATATACATAGAAACTTCAATAAAGAGGTAAGAACAAACATGGAAAGAGTAACAGATAATGTATTCGCAGAAACGAAAATTCGCGGGTGTAATCCCGCTTACGTAGTCACTTCCGACGGCGTGGTGGTTATCGACACTCCCCAGCTGCCGACTCATGCGGTAAAGATGCGCAAGGAAGCCGAGAGCCATGGGGAGATAAAATACCTGATCAACACTGAGTACCACGTGGATCATATTTTCGGGAACTACTATTTCAAGGGCGCAGGCATCGTGGTTTCCCACATCGAGACAGCTAACAATTTCATGACAGTAACACCCGAGATCAACCCGTACACATACGCGTATGAAGCTATCCCCAGTGATGATCCGGAAGGAGAGAAGATCTGGCCGGATGAAGAAACCTATTTCAAGGACCCGAACCGGCCCACCATCGTGTTTGACGGTGATGCAACCATAACATGCGGTAATCACACATTCGAACTCATAAGCACCCCGGGGCACACCACTGGACAACTGGCGGTATATGTACCGGAAGAGAGAGTCGCCTTTGTAGGCGACACCATCTTTAACGGTGTCCAGACATGGCTCTATGCCTCTGATGTGCACTCCTGGCTTGCCTCCCTGAACAGGATAAAAAAGCTGGATGTAGACTATTTCGTGCCCGGCCACGGCCCGGTATGTACGAAAAGGGAAGTGGATGTCCAGAAAGCGTTCCTCCTGGAGTGGCTCACCGCGGTACAGACCGCTATTGCCAAAGGCTACAGCAAAGAGGAAACTATCAAGAGCATCGATTTCGGAAAACGATTCAATGTCGATATCGGCCAGGAATACATGCTGGATCATGTAATCGAGCATAACGCGTCTGCCCTGTACGATAAACTGAAAGGTTAGAGGGTCCGCTGACAGCGGGGAGTGTGAAAAGGGTATCCCGGGACGAGCCGGATGCCTTATTCGCCTCCCTCAACAGCCGGATATTCAACTGATATTCAAACCGATACCCGTAATTGCCGATTCAATCAACACCCTTATTTCAATACATGTTATTGTAATATGAATTATGATAATCTGCACTTTGTTCGATGTTTTTTGTTTCTTATGTTAAAGACAATGCCCCTTCCGTACATTGGGAGACACAGGCGTTGCATGCAAAACAGTCCCGCTGTTTTTGAATTCTTACTTTTCTCTTATCTACGATCCCAAATACGCCTTTAGGACAAACCATGAAACAAATTCGGCAATTATTGCATTTAGTTATATCCTGGTGAATCCTGCCAAGACTAAACACTCCGGATGAAAAAAGATGTCCGAAAGAAGCCATTCCAAGTTTGTTCATTAACCATTCGGCTTCAGACGGATCGCCTGCTACAATACCTCTCACATCAAAGCCAAGCCAGATATTCAATGCACTGACGATTATCATCATTTCCCAATGACTGAATAGGGGCATGTGCAATATAAAAACGGAAAACACAGCAATCGCGACAACTTCGATTACGGATAAGATAGCAGCTTTAAGCCAGCCGCTTTTCCCCGGGATTAAAGGAAATCCGGCATAAAGCATAAACCCCGTTGTCCAGAAAAAAGCACTGAGAGGAAATAACATATTCGGTTTTATGAACAGCGTAATTATTCCCATTACAAACCAGACAATAAAATTCATTGAAAGCAGCATTTCCAATCTAAAAAGCAGAGGAAATTCGGCTTTATTATGTTCATAAACCGTATTCTGTTTTTCTAAAAACAAAGGAATGTACTTGGAATATGCCGGCCCAAAGAGCGCCGTTCGTCCTGTCTCTTTTTTGAGAAAGCTTCGATCAATACCCGGGGCTGAAAATTGCGGCAAAATAATGCGGCGATGATCTACTCTTTCATTAATCCGGCTCGTCTTTATAACTGTTATTACTGAATGCGTATTTAATTCTCCACCACAGGAAGCACACCAGACATTAATACCGTTTGCAGGCGCGACTAACAGGAATACATTTTCACCTTTTAAAGATCTCTCAACCCGTCGTACGGTAAGATGAAAATTACTGGTAAGCATAACAGGGGAGTTTCTATCCGGTTCGCCTATGGTTCGAAGACCCGGTTCAACGGGATTTGGAAACCAACGGCCGATATAATCCCATACGGATTTTATAAGTGAGAAATCATCTTTCGGTTTTCTTGTTCCGGGCAATACAATTTCATCGGGGCCGTCTACTGCTGGTTTTTGGGCCGAAAGGACCGTGAAACTATCCAGAAATGAACGATCCTCACCGGTGATGTTAAATCCCGAGGCACTTATTTCTTCCGAAATTCCGGTAATTGCTTTTGTACCGGTTTGGGCAAAGATATATGTTAATATGGCTAAAGGAGATCGAACTAAAAAGTGGATTATCTTTTTTAGTAGTTTTTCAGGCTGAACTTCTACGGCAATTACAAGTATACCGTTCGGTTTCAGTATTTTTTTAATCTGGTTTAATGCCAATGCTCTTTCTTCAGCATATAGTTCACTGAAAACCAGGGTCGATATAATAAGATCAAAACTATTTTCCTTAAAAAGCGAATCGATTTCAGTAACCCCGGCATTATATAGTATTACCCTATCCTGCATCCCGCTGTTTGTAATCCGTTTTTGAGCGACCCCTAACATTCCTGTTGATATATCCAACCCTGTGGCGATGGCTCCTGCATTAGCAGCATCGATAATCAGTGAGCCTGTCCCACAGCCGATATCAAGTATTTCCATGCGAGGTTTTATGCAGATTTGAACAATCATCCTTCTGATTTTTTTTGCATGCCCCCACGAAAGAATATCAATACCCTTATCATATCGTTCAGGACGGTTTTCAAGTAGTTTCATAAAGATATAAGAAAACATTTTTTATCTCCTTCTTAAAAACTGTTGTCCAAAGGCAGCGGAGAAAGTAAAGCATACTGCACTATTATCATGACCGGTGGAAACATGTTTCAGCTTTATTTCTGTCGGTGGTCATCTCTTTTATAGATTTCCAGCTACTGTTTACTCAAAGATTTACGTAGATCACTTGCTCTGTCTAAGATCATTTCCCGAGATATACCAGCTACACTATACATAGCGAAAATATTGTCCAACGGAGTTTCCGGCGGGATAGTATGTGATGCGGCCAGGATGTAACCCCCGCCATGGGCCATTACACCGAGCAGTTCACTAACTTCACGTTGGACTTCCTGAACTGTTCCCCTGGGCAAAAGGTCCTGGGTATCTATCCCTCCCATAAATGTCAGGCTGCTGCCAAACTCCTTTTTCAGCTCTATGGGATCCATCCCTGGACAGTTACCTTGAATTGGATTAAGCACATCCAGTCCTATTTCTATCAGATCGGGAATAATGTCACGAATAGAGCCGCAAGAATGGTATGCTACCCATAAATCCTGCGACTTACCAAAACGAAATATCCTTTCAAGGTGTGGCTTGATACTTTCGCGCCAACACTTTGGACTCATCATCAGCGCACTTTGTCCACCAACATCGTCTCCGGTCCATAGCCAATCCAGGGGGAAACGATTACCGGCATTTCTTGCCAAGGCGATACAGTGGTCGGCACATTTTTCCATGATTGCTGCAAAAATTTCTGGAAATAAAGCAATATCCATCAGGGCCTTTTCCATGCCACGAAGTCGATTATACATTTCGAAGAGGCATGGAGAAATATCACAGCCGATAAAATATTCGTAAGACATACTTTCTAAAGTGCATAAATTATCGTTAAGTTCTTTTACTTTTTCATGGGGGAATTCGTACTCACTGATTTTATTCTCATCAACATCCATCAGGGGATGCTCTATGATCTGATTAAACGCTCCTTCTTTCACCCACTCTATACCCCAAAAATCAGAATACGTTTCTCCTTTTTCAAGAAGCACACCTTCCATTGCATAATTGTTTCCAACCCAAACCTGTCTGATATCATTAAACATTACATCATCAATGTAACTCTCAGGAATATCAAGATTCTTACTTAAGATCGTTACCGTTTCCGGATGAAACCACATAAATATGGGTATCCTGTCAACGGGTTCCCTTTTGAGTGCAGCATATACATATTCTTTTGAATTCATGTTATCAAAACTCCTTCAAGTCTACCCGGCATTTCAATCGTAACAATTTTAACCAAAATAATTTTCCTCTACGCGTATAACGATAGAGCCCGCGTGGCCGCTATGGAGCGCCCTGTCTGCCGACAGGCAGGCGGCGGAACAGCGGTCAGGTGCAGCGCATGTCATGCCCGCGCTTCTGTGTGCAGCCGCTGGTTCGATGCCGTATTCTCTATCGCCATCTGTGTATCGATTCAATCAAGGTCTTAACGTTTTGAAATGGTGCATCATTCTCGATTTCGACATAAAAGATCCCTCCGCCTCGTAATGCATGGTAAGTCTCTGCGTATCTCTTGACAGCCGTCTCAATCTCTTCGGTAGTCCCCTTTGGAACCAAATATTGACGATCCGGATGAATATATATCGCTACCCCGTGTTTCCTGCATTTCCCGGGAAACGACGAATCTGATTCGAAAAGTGTGATCTGCGGCCACAACCCATTGATGCCGAGGTCGAGCAAGTCATCGAGGGTGCTGCCTAAGAAGCCACAGGAATGGAAAAATATCTTTCTTCCGGCCTTGCGGATGGGTGCCATCAATATTTCATAGCGCGGCTTGAATATGCTCTGAAACAACATCGGCGAAATGATGGGGGCCTTCTGAGTGCCCCAGTCATCTCCGAACATGATGACGTCAACTCCTGCATCGATCATCCTGCGAACTGCCTCCAGCCAGTATTCGACCAATCGATCCAGGAAGCGCAGGAGAGACGGTTCCCCGGTCACGAGATCTATCAATACCTGGTCCATCGGCCGCAGTGCGTGCAGCTTCTCGAAAATGGATATCCATCCCGAGAAGACAAGATAGTTCTTGCGTTGTTTCGATATCTCTGCCTTGTCGATTTCAGGAAGAAGCGGGAAGTGGTAGTCCGCGGCTTCTTCCCAGCTTTCAAACGGATATTTTCCCGGATGCCCGTGTACTCCGTATATCAGATATTCCCATTCCGTTCCCCATTCATCTTCTTTGATTTCGTGGTATGCACCGTTCTTGACAATCGTGCCGGGAGGGGGAGAAGGAATGGAATCGAAGTTAACCGGGTTGTCGGGTGGATAGTCATTGAACAGGTTAAGGAGTTTCTCTCCGTGGACGTAGAGCCCGGCTGGGGATGGGTGATAAACCACGGGTATCTTATCAGGATTATTAAACTCGAAGGCATCCAGCATGCGTTGTCTTGAAGTGTTCATTAACTCTTTCCTTTTTTTAGCACCGACCGCTTAAGCTGATTTGCATTGTGGTGCCTGAAGGGGGCCCGGCACGTGTTCTTGCTTTCCCAGGAATATGTATTCTTCACCGTTTCATTCTCCCCTGCAAGAACCGTGACTAAACAACGGCAACTCCATCGCTTTGTTCAAGTAAGCCGTTATTATGAAAGAAATGACCGGCTCGCAAGGTGTCGGCAGATCGATGGTATAGCCGTTTAGTCCAGTCATCTGCCGTACCAACAACTTGGGGCCGGATCTTTTACTCCGGCATAAACCCGAATAGACGCGCGGCACCATTGATGATGCCGTCAAGGGCCTGGTCAGGTCAAGCTGATCGCGATTATCGAGGGGGAGCATGATGAGGTATACGGAATCGACTTGCACAGTAACAGCAAGACTGTGGCCGTACAAGGGCTTATCGATGGAGTGTGGAAAATGCGGACCTTCAGCAGTTCGCTGTTCAGTCCAATTTTCAGGAGTTTTCTGGAGGGGCTGCGAAAAGAGGACTTGATTCTGCTGGAAGCCACTACTCTTTCCTTTTGGTTCTATAGATCAATTCAATATATCTGCAATACTTTTCTTTACAACCAGGACATTTTATGTAATAATATGATTCATGGGAGAGGGAAAGTATTCTACATATGATATTCGCGTCAGTGCGATAAAAGCTTTTTTACACAATCAACCTATCGCATCAATAATTAAGAACTACGATATTGACCGGTCGACTCTTTATAGATGGCGGATGCGATATGAAAAAACCCAAAACGTGGAATCCTTAGTAAGAAAACGTGGGAGCGGAAGAAAAAGAATATTAAAGCAAGAAAAACTGGATGTGTTGAAAAGCATTGTTTTGAAGCCCGCATCTGAATTTGATTATGAAACAGATTTTTGGACATGTAGGCGCTTGATACAAATAATAAAAAGGGAATTTGATATAGAGATTTCACAACCCACAATGTGGCGAATGCTTCGGAACCTTGATTTAACATACCAAAGGCCTAAGCGCAAGTATCATGAAGCAGATAATGTAAAAAGGCAGGATTGGCTTGAAAATGAGCTACCGAGAATACTGTCAACAGTAAAGAAATACAGGGCAATACTTTATTTTGAAGATGAGTCAACTGTTTCCCTTACAGCGGTTTTGGGTAAAACATGGGCGCCAAGGGGAATAACTCCAACACAAGAGGTCACCGGATCGAGAGCTTCGGTGTCGGCAATGTCAGCAATCAGCAAATCCGGAAGATTGCTATTTACCTTACATGAAAAAAGAATCGCTTCAAAAGAGGTAATACATTTCTTGGATCAAATGTTACAACACCACAAAAGAAGACACCTGGTTGTGGTTATGGATCAAGCACCACCGCATACATCAAAGATGACAAAAGAATATATCGCAAAGCAAAAGGGATTGCATGTTTTTTATCTTCCCATTTTTACATGCTGTATTGCAGATTATTTAAAGTGATCTATAGGTGTTGCTTCTGTAGTTATTCCCATGGTCGGCAACAGCGCGATCCGTGCCACCGGGGATACAATAACACCTGGTATTATTATGTTCATGGCCGTGAACCTGGGGCTGGACCCTCTTCTCATCTTCGGAATCGGGCCGTTCCCGAGGTCGTTGCCGGTATCCGGCTGTATCTTCTGGTTGTTTCCATATCCTACGGTATGCAGGGTATTTTCCTTCTCTCCAGTGCAGCCTTCAACGCTCTTAACAAGCCATTAAACGCGGCTCTCCTCTCTCTTGTACGCATGTTCGCGCTGTACATACCCATCGCCCTGCTCGGCAACTATTTCCTGGATCTCAAGGGATTATTCGGCGGGGCAGCCGCGGCAAATGTGGTAACCGGCGTTCTTGCAGTTCTCTGGATCCGGTACGGGTTAAAAAATCCACTTGACCTATCTTATTAAAAGAGAGTAGGATAAATTGTGCATGATAGGAGACCCTTGTTGCAAGGGGCGTAAGGGGGAAGTCCGGTGAGAAACCGGCGCTGTCCCGCAACTGTATGATTCTTAAAAGGATCAAAGCCAGAGAACCCTTCCTGTCGTACTCAGAGAATCTTCGAGGAAAGATGGATGAGTGCTGTGAATAAGACGGAATCCTTATTCTTCCACCACATTTCATTCCAACCTCGAGTGTAATTTTCTCAAAAAGCATGCCCGGCGTATGAGCCGGACTAGACGTTACCTGTGGAGGAAACCATGAGAATTGCATTCGCATCGATCTGCATCTTGCTTTCATTTATTGCCCTGCCGGCGTTCGCCGGGGGCGTTCAGGAACCCGAAACAACAACAGAGACAGAGGCGGTTTCGGACACCAGCTTCACCGTTACCGACAGTAGAGGAAAAGCCATCTCCTTCGACCAGGTTCCCGGGAGAATTGTATCCATAGCCCCTTCGAACACGGAAATCCTCTTCGCCGTGGGAGGCGGGGACCGGGTTGTAGGTGTAACAGAGTGGTGCAACTATCCGGAAGAAGCGACGACCCGGGAAAAAGTGGGCGGCTTTTCAGCAAAAACCTTAAGTGTTGAAAAGGTGATTTCTTTGAATCCTGACGTAGTTGTAGGAGACCGGTCCATGCATGAAGAACTAGCAGCGGTATTCGAGAACGCCGGGATTCCTGTTGTCCTGCTGGAGACAAAGGACTTCGACCAGATGTACGGAAACATCCTTATTGCCGGTTTGATAACAGGACATGGACAGGAGGCGCAGGACCTGGTGGATTCCCTTACATCCCGGGTTCAGAAAATCGCTGATAAAGTGGGCAGCCTGAAAAGTTCGGAGAAAAAACGGGTGTTCTGGGAAATCTATGATGATCCGCTGATGACGGCGGGGGTAGACACTTTTATCGGGCAGCTTATAACCGCTGCCGGGGGTATCAGTATTTTTTCCGACGTCGAGGGAAGCTGGCCCCAGGTGAGTACCGAGGAACTGATCAGCCGGGATCCGGACGTTATCATCAGTTCCAACTCCCACGGCGGTGAACTGAAAAAAGAGGATGTGATAGCCCGGTCCGGATGGGACCAGCTCACCGCGATCCGGAATGATAAGCTCTACCTGATCGGCGAGGATAAAGTGTCCAGACCCGGTCCGCGCCTTATCGACGGACTCGAAGAAGTAGCCCGCATCCTCTATCCGGAGTTGTTCTAGAAAGCAAAATGAATAAAGGGAAGGCGCTTTCCTATCCGCTTTTTATCATCATCCTTACCGCCGGCCTTATCGTTGTCATCATTGTCAGTCTCGGCATGGGCTCGGTAAACATCCCTCCAAAAAAGGTGATACTGGCGCTGTTGTGGAAAGTACCTTCCCTGCGTTCATCATACCAGGTTGAGCATACCGTGCTCACCATTATCTGGGACCTTCGTCTAGCCAGGTCACTTCTGGCCGCCATTGTGGGAGCATCCCTGGCAGGATCCGGTGCCGTATTCCAGGGTTTGTTCCGTAATCCCCTGGCGGAACCGTTTATCATCGGGGCCTCCTCCGGAGCCGCACTGGGAGCAACCATTGCGATTATTACCGGGCTCAACACCTTCATGTGGGGTATGAGAGCAGTTCCGGGAGCGGCATTTCTGGGAGCCATCAGTGCTGTTGGTCTCGTATTCGTCATCGCCAGGTCCGGAAGCAGCGACCCTCCTGCTGTTTCCCTCCTCCTTGCAGGGACAGCACTGAGCTCCCTTTTTTCCGCCGTCGTTTCTTTTCTTATGGCTATGCAGGACAAGGATCTCCACAAGATCTTCTTTTGGATTCTTGGGGGGTTTTCAGGCTCCAGCTGGAACAGCCTGGCATCGGTCCTGCCGTACAGCATAGTGAGCCTGGTGGTTCTCTTCTTCCTCTCCCGGCCCCTGGACATCATGGCATTCGGCGAAGATTCTGCAAAGGGGATGGGCCTGAGCGTGGGGCATGCTCAACTCGTGGTCGTTGTGTTTGCGTCTATTGCGACTGCCGCAGCGGTGGCAACCAGCGGCATTATCGGGTTCGTAGGCCTTATCGCGCCTCACACTGCCCGGATCCTGGTAGGACCGCTTCACCGCCGTCTTATCCCGGCATCATGCCTTATCGGGGCTATCCTCCTGGTGCTGGCGGATGACCTGGCCCGGGTGATCCTGGCTCCCATGGAAATCCCGGTGGGAGTTCTGACGGCAATGCTGGGAGCGCCCTTTTTCCTCTACCTGCTGAAAACCCGCCAGCGTTCCCTGGGAGGTACCTGACGATGAACAGGAATAGCACATGAGTGTTTTAAAAACAGACGGTGTCACCTGTGGTTACGGAAAAGAAGCGATCCTGGAAGAGGTAAACTTGACGATTCATCCCGGGGAAGTTCTCGCTCTCATCGGTCCCAATGGATCGGGAAAGACCACCCTGATCAAGGCGATGTGCCGGATCATCCGGCCGCAGCACGGCCGGGTCCTCCTGGACGGACACGACATCTGGGAAATGCACGCCAGGCGTTTCGCCCGGTCGGTTGCCCGGGTGGAACAGACCACCAGGCTGACCTGGCCTTTCTCTGTAAACCAGATCGTACAGATGGGACGCTTTCCTCACCGGGGCTGGATATCCTCCTACACCCGGGAAGATCATGAGCAGGTGGACCAGGCGATCCATGCCACCGGGCTGTGGGAACACCGGTACCGGAACCTGGACACCCTCTCGGGAGGCGAGTTCCAGCGGGCCATGGTGGCCCGGGCTGTTGCCCAGACGCCGCGGGTGCTGGTATTGGACGAACCCGTTGCTCACCTGGATATAAAATACAAAATCGCCGTGCTGGACCTGGTGCGGTCCCTTTCGAAACAGGGTATTGCCGTAGTAGTCAGCCTGCACGACCTCAATCTTGCTTCCCTCTACGCAGACAAGGTCGCTCTCCTCTCCCGGAGCAGGATGTGCGCCTATGGAACACCGATGGAGATCCTCACCAGGGAGACCCTGGAGCCGGTATACGAAACTGCAGTGATGATAGGCACCCACCCGGCGAACCACAGGACCATGGTGATACCGATTCCTTCCTGGCTGAAGACATCCGTATAGACCGCAAGGGCGAACCCTTAGTATACTTACGAAGAGGTACTTATATGGAAGAAGAGAATGGAAGAGTCCGGGAGCCCCATTCACACAGGCACGACCTTGCCGGCGAACATCCCGCCGGTGACGCTGTTCAGCTGGTCCTCTTTGCTCTTTTTACAGGTGCCTTGATCCCGGATATCACGGTACTGAAATTATCAACCTTCCTGCGCTACACCATCGGTGTGTGGGTACGTTTCCCTATATCCGCGGTATTCTTTATCGGCGGATATTTCCTTATCCGACGCTCCCATAAAATCGTATTCGGTAGGGAACGGGAAACACCGGTTGTTATAACAGAAGGTCCGTTTTCCAGGCTCCGCCACCCTATGTACACAGGAATAATGCTCATGTATCTAGGTGCACTCTCCTATTCCATGTCAATCGTTGCCCTGCCTGTTTTTGCAGCTGCAGTTCTGTTTTATGTATTTATCGCAGGCTACGAGGAAAAACTCCTGGAAAAGAAATTCGGCGATGCATACCGGGAATATAAAAAGGGAGCCGGTATGTTTTTCCCCGGCAGGGGCGGAAAAGAATAACAGACCGACTTACATCCTCTCAGGGTACATCCAGAAACGAACCGATGTTCCATCCATCCTTTTCCAGATCGATAACTCCCCCATCGCTTAAGGAAATCCCTTCCCGTTCCAGCAGGGCTTTCTGGATTTCATATCCTCCTCCCTGTGGAAGGGAGATCTTCCCCCGGGCGTTTATAACCCGGTGCCAGGGAAGATCATGCTTTCTGCTCATAGAATGGAGTATCCGGGAGACCTGCCGTGCGCCAAGGGGGTTTCCCGCCGCAGCAGCGGTTCTCCCATAAGTTATGACCTTTCCCGGGGGAATCGACTTGATGATGCGTACCACCCGGAGAGTAAACTCGTTGATCAGCTTCTCTCCTTTAAGGGTTCCACAGAAATGACCCCTGCTTTTTCCGGATCGTTTTTTATGATCACATCCGGACCGTAACATCCGGCTTTCAGCCGGGTTAAAGGGTACACCACGGTCCGGGGTCCCAGGAACACCCCGGGGTCCGACACGGAACCGCATCCCGCCTGGGAGTGGTCACCCATGATCATACCGATTTT
>JAJSAL010000168.1 GCA_024274705.1 Spirochaetota bacterium | reverse complement strand
CAACATACCCCCTGGCACGGCCTGTCTTCATGTACAGCAGCGCTAGCATCATGCAGGAGAAACCGCAGGTTGCCGCTTTCATTGCTTATTACCTGACCTATGTCAACGAGGAGATCAGGGATGTAGGTTACTTTCCTGCTGCAAAGGCCGACCTGGACAAAGCCAAGATAAACTGGATGAAGGCAATGTAAGGCAGTTTTTAATGAATCCATCCCCGCAGGAAGATCTTTTCAGAAAGGAACTATCGAAAACCCTGCATATTAAGGAGCTCTTGATAAGAGGGCTCCTTGGTTTTTTTACGGTTATTTCGATAAGTGTGACCCTTGGCATAGTATATATTCTCGGAACAGAGGCATTCCGTTTCTTTTCTACCGGTGAGGTAACGATTAAGGAATTCTTCACTTCCATAGAATGGCAGCCTATAATAAAGAAATTCGGGATTCTGCCCCTGCTTAATTCGACCCTCATGACGAGCTTTATCGCAATACTTGTTGCCGGCCCCTTAGGACTGTGTGCAGCAGTATATATGAGTGAATATGCCGGCGATAAGTTCAGATCCAGGGCGAAACCGACTCTGGAAATACTTGCGGGTATTCCAACCATAGTCTACGGATACTTTGCCCTTGTATTTATCACTCCTTTACTGAAAGGTATCTTCGGCAGCGATGTTGTGGATGTCTACAATACGGCTTCTGCAGGTATTGCAATAGGAATTCTTATATTTCCTCTGATTGCTTCCATGGGGGAGGACGCACTCTCTGCCGTTCCTTCCGGTTTAAGACAGGCAGCCTACGGGCTTGGTGCGACAAAACTGGAAGTATCTATGGGGATAGTAGTTCCATCTGCCGTTTCAGGTATCATGGCGGCTTTTATCATGGGGCTTTCCAGGGCTGTAGGAGAAACCATGATTGTAGCCCTGGCAGCCGGTGCAGGATCAAAATTCACGTTTAATCCATTTAAATCCGCTGAAACAATGACAGGTTATATCGCAAGAATATCAGGTGGTGATATAGGGTATGATACGGTGGATTATAACAGTATTTTTGCAATCGGAATCTTTCTCTTTTTTATCACTCTTATCCTGAACATAATCAGTCAGAAAATAATTCGGAAATACAGGGAGATCTATGAATAATGAATGTTGTAAGAGAAAGAAAAAACCGGATGAGCAGAATTGTTTTTCAGATGGCAACGCTTACCGGTATTCTTGCCCTGATAATACTTCTTTTCAGCATTATAAATGAAGCCTTCGGATATGTAATTATTGTCAATGAAAAATCTCCTGAGGAGATATACGATCCTGAAAAGAACCTGGCCGATGCTTCAAAGGAAGATCTTATTGCTCTACTTGAAGAACATATTTCCAGGGGCCTTATGAGAAAACTTAAATTCGATCAGTCTTTTGATGAAAGAAGCAGGGAAAACGTCCTGAAGCTGGTATCGGAAGAGGTAATAAATCCCCGGATAGTGGAATCATGGTCCCTGTCCGATTCCCTTTTAAGAAGAGATAACGTTCTGGAAACTTTGGAAACCGATTATCCGAAGGGTACCCTTGAATTCAGGTCATGGCTGTCACCGGGGTTTATAACGGATCCCCAGTCAAGTATACCTGAACAAACCGGAATAATTACCGCCCTGTTCGGCTCACTCCTTTTACTGGTAATCGCACTCATGGTTGCTTTTCCTCTGGGGGTAGGATCAGCCATATACCTTGAAGAATATGCAAAGCCGAACAAACTGAACAGCCTTATACAGCTGAATATTTACAACCTTGCGGGGATTCCCTCAATCATATATGGAATGCTGGGTCTTACAATATTCGTAAGATTCATGGAGCCCATTACAAGCGGAAAAATTTTCAACGCTGGCATCAACAGTACGGCTAACGGCCGAACCGTTCTGTCTGCAGGTATGACCCTGGGACTGCTAATTCTGCCCATTATTATCATCAACGCCCAGGAGGCTATCAGGGGTGTTCCTAAATCCCTGAAATTCTCCAGTTACGGCCTTGGGGCAACAAAGTGGCAGACTATATGGCATCATATTATTCCATACTCCATGGACAGGATTCTAACCGGCACTATTCTTGCCGTTTCGAGAGCACTTGGAGAGACGGCTCCCCTGATCGTAGTAGGAGCTTCAACTTTTGTTTCCCGGAAACCGACGTCCGTTTTTTCAAAGTTCACCGCTTTGCCTATCCAGATCTACCAGTGGACGGCAAGGCCCCAGCCGGAGTTCAGAAAGGTTGCTGCCGCCGCAATCATCGTGCTGCTGGTACTGCTGCTGACCATGAATGCAGGTGCGATTATTCTTCGTAATCACCAGAATAAAAAAAGAAAAGGGACGTGCTGATGGATGATGCCGACACTATTTTAAACCTGAAGGATCTTAATGTTTATTACGGCACTTTCAGGGCAGTCAGAGACATAAACCTGGATATCCTAAGGAACAGGATTACAGCCATTATCGGTCCTTCAGGATGCGGAAAGAGTACCGTCTTAAGAGCGATCAACCGGATGAACGATCTTGTTGAGGGTACAAGGACTGAAGGTGAAATAACCTTTCATGGCAGGAACATATACAATCCGGAAGTAGATGCAGTCTTACTGAGGAAACAGATAGGAATGGTCTTCCAAAAACCAAATCCATTCCCCAGAAGTATTTCAGAGAACATCACCTGGGGTGCTAAAATAAATGGTTACAAGGGAAACATGGAAGAACTTGTGGAGGAATCCCTTAAAGGGGCGGCCCTGTGGGACGAGGTAAAAGACAAGCTTCAAGAACATGCTCTTCAACTTTCAGGCGGCCAGCAGCAACGGCTCTGTATTGCACGGGCTATAGCGATAAAACCTGAAATAATACTCATGGACGAACCGGCTTCCGCGCTGGACCCGATTGCTACTCTTAAAATTGAAGATCTGATGAAGACTTTGTCCAGTGATTTTACTATAATCATCGTAACGCATAATATGCAGCAGGCTTCCAGGATATCGGATTACACTGCCTTTTTAATGACCGATGAGAACCGATCCGGTCATCTCGTTGAATATGATAAAACCAGTGAGATATTTATCCGTCCAAAGAATAAAAAGACTGAGGATTACATATCCGGCAGATTCGGATAAGGAGTAACGTGTGGAAATAAGAGTGGATTTTAACGATAGAATGTCGGAACTGAACGACGAGATCGTAAAAATGGGCGTCCTTGTGGAGGAAGCCCTTGATAAAGCCATGGACAGTCTCATAAACATGGATCTTGACCTGGCCCGGAAGATTATCACCGAAGACCAGAGAATAAATGATCTTGAAATAAGCATAGAGGATTGCTGCATCGTTCTGATTGCGCGGGAGCAGCCAGTTGCCGGAGACTTAAGACGCATAATAACCGCACTTAAGATATCCTCCCAGCTTGAGAGAATGGGAGATCATGCAGTTCACATCGCAAAAGGGGTAATCAGGCTCAGTGAGGATCCAAAACCTTTTCTCCTTTTCGGAATGCCTGTAATGGCACAGAAAGTTAAAAACATGCTTAGGAGAGTTCTCACCGCATATGTGGAATGTAATGAGGAAGAAGCCCTGTCTGTCAGCCTGGTTGACCAGGAGATAGACCGGCTTCATGATGAAGTTATAAATGATGTTTTTAACAAGCTGATGATTACAGCATCGGACCAGCATAAGGCAACAACTCTGTTGTTCATAAACAGATTTCTGGAAAGATTCGGAGATCACATTACAAACATCTGTGAAGGGGTAATCTACTCCGTTACAGGTGAGCATAAAGAGTTAGGTTGACGATGTTAGGAGAAACCTTACTGATAGTCGATGATGAAGAAAGTATTTTAAAACTGATCAAGTACAATCTGGAAAACGAAGGTTTTAAAACCATAACAGTAACGAGCGGTGAAGCGGCACTCTCTACCGCCTTTGAAATCATACCTGACATGATCGTGCTGGACCTGATGCTTCCCGGTGTAGATGGTATGGAGGTATGCAGAATACTTTCCCGTGATGAACGCACATCTCACATTCCTATTCTCATGGTTACAGCCAGAAGCGACGACAGTGATATAATAGCAGGCCTCGAGGCCGGAGCGGATGATTATATTACCAAGCCCTTCAGCCCCAAAATTCTCGTTGCAAGAATAGGTTCCGTCTTAAGAAGAAGGAGAAAGAATGTCAACCTTTCCTCCTCCGCTTCCGAAATATCCATCCATGGTATCAGGATTAATCCTGATAAGTATGAGGTTACAGTCGGAAGCAAAGTGATATCCTTAAGTGTTACCGAGTTCGCCATCTTACAGTTTCTGTGCAGGAACCCCGGATGGGTTTTTTCCCGGAACCAGATAATCAATGCAGTTAAAGGAGATGATTATCCTGTCACAGAAAGGTCAGTGGATGTCCAGGTATTAGGCATAAGGAAAAAACTGGGAAGCCAGGGAAAGTATCTGGAAACAGTCAGGGGAATCGGATACAGGATGGCCGAAGGTCCGGATGAAGCGTAGAAATCTCCTGGGAACCATCTACCCATTCCTCGCGCTGGTAACCCTGCCGCCACTTATCCTCCTATCTATCGTAAGTACGGGAACCGTAAGGGACATGGTTCACGATCAGACCTACAGGACTATCAAGGGGTCCGCCTATTTGATTCGGAATGTTATTCCTGCGGATAAAATTGAAGACACTCCCTTTATAACGCGATTCTGCAGAAACGCCGTGGAGGGAACATATTTCCGGATTACCATTATGCTTCCCGACGGTGTTGTAACGGGCGATTCACATAAGGATCCTGCACTGCTTGAGAATCATCTGTTTAGAGAGGAAATGCAGGAAGCGATTAATGTCGGCGAAGGATTTTCGGAGAGATACAGCGAGAGCCTCGGGATAGATATGTTTTATTTCGCCCTGCCCCTTAAGAATGGAGAAAACATCTCCGGTGTAATAAGGGCATCCATCCCCTTCGATACGGTCAACTCTATCCTTGTAGATTCATACATGGAGATTGCAGCTGTAACCCTCCTTGTTATCGCGGGTATTTCGCTCTTGAGCTATTATATTGCAAAACGTATCTCCCGGCCGATTATAACACTTGCAGATATGGCGGTTAAATTCTCATCGCTGGATTTTAATGCAATGTCGTTAATTGAAGGACCTGAGGAAATTCATGCCCTGTCTGTAAATCTAAAGAAGATGTCCGGGATTCTTGAACAGAGGTTTAACTCCGCCATCCGCCAGAAAAAAGAACTTAAAGCGGTCTTTTCAGCTCTCGTAGAGGCCATCATAGTCATTGACGGAGATTTCATTATTAAAGAAGTTAACATGGCTGCTTTACATCTTTTCAAAATCGATGCGAAGGCGGTATACGGCAGTTCACTCATACAGGTAACCCGCAATTCGGAACTGAATGAACTGGCGGAAAAAACCATCCTAGGAAAGTCTTCCCAGGGAAAAACACTCCTTCTAAAGGAACAGATAAATATTCCGGAAGATGAGTTTGAGAATCATCACTTTACTTCCAGGGACCTGTATCTGCATGTTAATACCTCTTATCTTGAAACCGAAGATGGCGATATGCGGATTATCCTGGTTCTTCATGATATCACCCAGATAAAAACCCTTGAACGAATACGTAAAGATTTTGTCGCTAATGTATCCCATGAATTAAAGACACCGGTTACCTCAATTCTCGGTTTCGTCGAAACCCTGAAGGAAGGAGCAATTAATAACAGGAAAGATGCCCTGGAGTTTCTGAATATAATGCAGGCCCAATCGCAGCGTATGGATTCCCTTATCAGCGATCTACTCAGCCTGTCTGCTCTGGAATCTTTTGAGAATACTGAAGTTAAAATGGGAATTCACAGTTTTCCGGAATTAGTATCCTCTGCTGTTAAGGTATGCAGTGCAAGAATAGAAAAGAAAGAAACGGATGTCAGGGTTGTTTACCCTGATGATCTTACGTTAAGAGTTAATGCCATCCTGATGGAACAAGCCCTCGTAAATCTCATCGACAACGCTGTGAAATACTGCCCGGTAAAAAGCACTGTAACAATAAGCGGAGAAAGATTTACAGAGTATACCCTTATAAGGGTTTCTGATAATGGTCCGGGCATTCCCGATGCAGATATGCCCAGAGTTTTTGAGAGATTCTATACAGTGGATAAAGCCAGAAGCAGGGAGCTTGGGGGAACAGGACTCGGGCTGGCGATAGTCAAACATATCGTTCTTGCACATAAGGGGGAGATAAGCCTGAAGAGTCCTGACGGAGGGGGATCTGAGTTTATCATAAGGATACCGTCATAAAAGGGAAGATACAGCCGGCACGGTATATCTCGTATCATAGGTTAACTCCGGGCAGCAGGAGGGGAGCCTTCTCTCTCCTTTGTTCATTCATGAATACATTTTATACGTGAGTATACTTCATGTTTGCAGTATACTTACTGTTAGCCGAAAGGGCAAAGAAGATATGAAAAGCCAGAACTGACTTTATCATAACTCCCTTTGCGGCGAGAAGAAGATTGATAACAGGAAAGGAGGCAAGCGATGGGAGACAAGGGCGGCAAGAAGGATAAGAACAAGGCTCAGAAACAGAAGAAAGGCAAACAGGAAAAAGAGGCAAAAAAGAAGCAGAATAAGCAACCGAAAAGAACTCCATAAAGGAAGCAAGGTTCAAATGTGTGAAGACCACAATTCCTGACCAAGTTAGATTCCTGCTAATGGAACTAATTGGACCCGACTAGATTTACCTGCATAGACTTTACTTTACCGGAATATGCATGAGAGGTGCCGCTACTTAATGCGATACCATCAACAATCGTGATGATTGGAATTTCGTTGGTCAAGATTGCATCCATTGTTGCAAAACCATCCAAAACACTGCAGTCCGGGGAATTGATATGAGGGAATAATGGTAAACGGTCAGCGTCTTTAGAATGAATTCATCGTGTCCAGGGCCCGGTCGCTCAAAGCAGCATAGGGATAATATCCTTTTTCCCGAGCCCGGGTCAGAAAATAAGCAATTCTATCCGCGTTTGTCTGGCTGGCAGAGCCATCATCCACATAATCCACCACCAGTATCTTTTTCTCCGCATCTGAAATCCTATCGATGTAGGATATCCTGTTCCGGGTTTCCTCCGGGTTTAGAGGGTTCGTTTCATCGTAGAACAGGTCCTCTATGCCGATACCGTTGATGGTCTTAAGGTAATCTCCCGAATCATACTAGAGGATTCCCTCCCCGTTCTGAGGTATGATCAGGAAATCCGCTTTTCCTCTTGTTACCCTTGAATGATAGGCAATGTGCTTTACCAGATCGATCATGCGGGATGCTGCAAGATTCGCTGTTATGCTAAACCCTTCCTGGTTTTCCGAATCCGCCCAGTATTCATACCCATCGATGATGTCCAGATACACTCCGTCGAATCCGGCGTCTATAATCTTGTCCAGGTAAGCCAGTATCGTAATCTGTCAGCTTTCCGACCAGTACTGCACTTTATAGTTGCCCTTCCAATCCGGATTTGTT